>DATHLO010000091.1:0-15915 GCA_035488075.1 Steroidobacteraceae bacterium
GGGGCTTCGCCGAGGCGCTTGAGCAACTCGCCCGCAAACTCAAAGCGGCTGGCATCACTCGGCAGCGAACGCGTCACGCGCAGCTTGAGGGGTCCTTCCAGGCGATATTCGTGCGGGTGCTTTTGGATGAGGCGCACCACGGTGGCCGGGTCAACGCGCGCGCGCTCCTCGAACGTGACCGTGCCGCCCTGCGCTCCCAGATCCAGCCGACGCACGCCGAGCGCGCGCGCGGCGAGCTTCAGGCGCGTGATGCGCAGCAGGCTCTGCGCGGGGCTCGGCAGCGGACCAAAACGATCGTGGATCTCCGCGGCGAGCTCATCGAGCGCCGCATCGCTATCGGCCGCCGCGATGCGCTTGTAGAGCGAGAGCCGCACGTGCACGTCGGCGACGTAGCTCTCCGGCAGCAGCACCGGCAGGCGCAGCTCCACTTCCGTCGCCGCCGCCAGCGGCTGCTCGAGCGCCGGCTCGCGCCCGGCCTTGAGCGCCTCGACCGCCTGCTCGAGCATGTCCAGGTACATCGACAGTCCGATCTCGGTCATCTGGCCGCTTTGCTGCTCGCCTAAGAGCTCCCCGGCACCGCGGATCTCCAGATCATGCGTCGCGAGCACGAAGCCTGCGCCGAGCTCCTCCATCGACTCGATGGCCTCCAGGCGCTTGGCCGCCTCGCGGGCGAGGGCCTGACGGGGCGGGGCGATGAGATAGGCATAGGCGCGGTGGTGCGAGCGCCCGACGCGCCCGCGCAACTGGTGCAGCTGCGCAAGCCCCATGTGATCGGCGCGATTGATCATGATGGTGTTGGCCGTGGGCACGTCGATGCCGCTCTCGATGATCGTGGTACACACGAGCATGCTGAAGCGGCGGTGATAGAAGTCCACCATCAGCTGCTCAAGGTCGCGCTCGCGCATCTGCCCGTGCCCGACGCGCACCGTGGCTTCGGGCACCAGTGCCTGCAGTTCCCCTGCGATCTTCTCGATGCTGCGCACCTCGTTGTGCACGAAGTAGATCTGCCCGCCGCGCCGCAGCTCGCGCAGCGCCGCCTCGCGCAGCGTCGGTGCGTGCCACTCGATGAGAAACGTCTTGATCGCCAGGCGCGCCGCCGGGGCGGTCGTGATGAGGGACAAGTCCCGCAGCCCGCCGAGCGCCATGTTGAGCGTGCGCGGGATGGGGGTGGCGGTGAGGGTGAGCACGTGCACGTTGGCGCGCAGTGCCTGCAGGCGCTGCTTGTCGCGCACGCCGAAGCGGTGCTCCTCATCGATGATGAGGAGCCCTAAGTCCTTGAAGCGCGCGTGTGCGTGCAGCAGGCGGTGGGTGGCGATGACGATGTCGACCTTGCCCTGTTCGAGGCCCTCGAGCACCGCCTGGGTCTCCTTGGAATTGCCAAAGCGCGACAGGCCCTCCACCCGCACCGGCCACTCGGCGAAGCGGTCGCGGAAGTTGGCCAGATGCTGCTGCACGAGCAGCGTCGTCGGCGCGAGCACCGCCACCTGCTTGCCCGCCTGCGCGGCGATGAACGCGGCGCGCATGGCCACCTCGGTCTTGCCGAAACCGACATCACCGCAGACGATGCGGTCCATCGGGCGCGCGCTGCCCAGATCCTCGAGCACCTGACGGATGGCCTGCGTCTGATCTTCGGTCTCCTCAAACGGAAAGGCATTCGCGAAGCTCTGGTAGTCGAGCTCACTCGCCGAGAGCGACAGCCCCTGCTGCGCCTTGCGGCGCGCGTACAGGTCCAGCAGTTCCGCCGCCACGTCGCGGATCTGCTCGGCCGCGCGCTTGCGCGCCCGCGCCCACTGATCGGTCCCCAGTTTGTGCAGCGGCGCGTGCTCGGGCGCCGCCCCGGTGTAACGGCTCACCAGGTGCAGCTGCTGCACCGGCACGTAGATGCGATCGCCGTCCCGGTACTCGAGCACCAGGAACTCGCCGGGCTGCCCGCCGATGTGCATCGGCATGAGGCCCTGATAGCGCCCCACGCCGTACGCCTCGTGCACCACCGGCGCACCGGGATTTAAGTCGCGCAGGTCCCGCAGGATCGCCTCCGGATCCGCGGCGCGCTTGCGCCGCCGCTCCTGGCGCGCGCGCGCGCCGAACAGCTGCGCTTCCGAGACGACCGCGATCGGCGGGCTGAGGAGGGTGAGTCCCTCGAGGTCGGGGGCGACGGTGAGGGCGAGGCGCGCGCTGCCCGAGGCGAAGGCGTGCCAATTGTTCACCACGGTGACCTCGTGGTGGTAGGCGCGCAGCATCTCCTGCAGCACCTCGCGCCGCCCGGCGGAGTCGGCCGCGATGAGCACGCGCCCGTCGAAGGCCTGCAGAAACGTATCCAGGGGCGCGAACGGCTGCTCCGCGCGCACATCGATCCGCAGCTCGCGCGGCGCACTGGTGGGGAAGTTGTGCACCCCGGGGGCAGCGCCGGTGAGCTCGGTATCCGCCTTGAACGCATCAAGAGTGACGGTCGAGAAACTCCCGAGCGCCGCGGCGAGCATCGCCGGCTCGACAAAAAGCTCGGCCGGCCGCAGCACCGGACGCTCGATGTCGTGACGGCGGTCTTCGTAACGTGTCTCGATATCGCTCCACGCCTTCGCGAGTGTCTGGGCGAGCCCGGCCTCTTGCACGAGCACCGCGTTACGCGGCAGGTACTCGAGCAGCGTCGCGGTCGACTCAAAGAACAGCGGCTGGTAGAACTCCACGCCCGCCGGCGCGAGCCCCTCGCTCACGCCCCGGTAGATGGCCGACTTGGTCGGATCCCCTTCAAAGCGCGTGCGGTAACGGCGCCGGAAATCCTTCACCGCCTGCGCATCCAGTGGCACCTCGCGCGCCGGCAGCAGCTGCACGCTCTCCAGGGCGTCCAGCGAGCGCTGGCTGTCCGGATCGAAGCGGCGGATCGCCTCGATCTCCTCGTCAAACAGATCGATGCGCAGCGGCGTGCTGCTGCCCATCGGGAAGACATCAAGGAGCGAGCCGCGCACGGCAAACTCTCCGGGACTGACCACCTGGCTTACGCTCGCGTAGCCGGCTTCGGCGAGTCGCTGCCGGAACGGCTCGAGCGCGAGGGACTGTCCCGTCTTCAGCTCAAAGGCACGCCCCTGCACGTAATGGCGCGGCGGCAGGCGCTGCATGAGCGTGTCGGCGGCCACGATCAGGCAGCCATGCGTCACCTGCGGCAGCTCGAAGAGGGTCTTCAGGCGCTCGGAGACGATGTCCGGGTGCGGGGAGAATAGATCGTAGGGCAGCACCTCCCAATCGGGCAGGCGCAAGAGCGGCAGGGAAGGGCCGGCAAAGAAGCGCACCTCGGCCGTCAGGCGCTCAAGCTCGCGGGCGGCATCGGTGACGACCACGTACAGGCGCCGATCCGCGCGCGTGGCTTCCGCGAGCGCAAGCGCAGCGGCGCTGCCATACAACTGGTGCCAGCGCAGATGCGGGTGCGTCGCCGACGGCAGCGGCGGATGAAGGAGTGCGGACATCAGAGTGGCCCGAGCGCGAAAGCCCGGCAGCTTACCTAAGCGCGGCCCGCGAAGGGACCCGTCGGCCGCGCCGTGCGGCTAGGCGGCGTGCAGCTGCACCCGCGTGGCGAGCGGCACGCAGTAGATATCGATCGGGTGGGAGCGGCCGCGCAGCTGCAGGGGCGGCAGGGGTGTTGCGCCGATGTCCAGGCCGCGCGCATCGAGTGAGTGCTTCAGGGCGCTGGAGAACAGCATCTCCCCGGCGCGGGCGCGCTGGCACAGCCGTGCGGCGATGTTCACGGTGTCGCCGATGATCGTGTAGTTCATGTACGAGGAGGAGCCGATGTTGCCGGCCACCACATCGCCTTCGTTGATGCCGATGCCGAGGCCCGCCTCCACCTGGTAGCGCTCGCGCCACGACTGCGCCAGCGCCGCGAAGCTCGTGAGCATCTCGCCCGCGGCCCGCACCGCGCGCTGCGCGCTGTCGGGCTGTTCGAGGGGCACGCCGAAGCCGAGCATGAGACAGTCGCCGGCCATGTGAAACACCGTGCCCTCGTGGCGAAAGGTGATCTCGGTGAGGAGCGAGAAGTACTCGTTGAGCAAGGGCACCACGTGATGCGGCTCGAGCTGCTCGGAGATGCTGGTGAAGCCACGCAGGTCCGCGAACAGCACGACCGCATGCGCGCGCGCATCCGCTGTGGCGAGCAGCGTGTCGCGCAGCTGCGCGTCCTCGAGGATCTTGTCGGCCACGCGTGGGGAGACGTAACGGCGGAACGTCTGCCGCAGCACTTCCTCACGGCGGCGGATTTCCGCCTCAAGCTCCACCGCAGCCATCTTTCGGCGCACCGTTCCCGCGCGCACCAACGCCTCGATATGGCTCCTCAGAGCCTCGTCTGTCGGCACATGATCCCCAATGAAATTATTCTGTTAACCGCGAGACTACCACATCTACATTAAGTGTCTGTGGTAAGGACGGGCGCCAGCAGGCGTCCAAGGCGCCAACGGGCGCAGGAACCGCTCAGGGGAGGGGAGCATCGCCGTGGGGCTCACCCCGCGGGCCGCATCGGGATTGGGCCTCAGGGGCGCACGGGGAGCAACCCGCGGCGCGAGCGGTTTCAGCTCGCGGCGGGCGCCGAGTCGGCGGTGACCACCGAGTCGATCACGCGATCCTTCTCGAACACCACCGAGAAGCCGTTGTAGTCCCAGCGCGTGATGGGCGGTGCACCGACGGTCGGGTGGCGGTTCACCGGCGCGCCGAAGTGCTTCTCGACCTGGCTCATGGTGCTGCCGCGCTTCGGAACGTCCATCTGGGCCGGGAGCACCTGCACCTGATCGTTGACCACGACGGTCTCTGCGACGGCGGTGCCGCCGAGTGCGCAGCCAAACAGCAGCGCGACAAGAATTCGGGTCTGCATGTAACTCTCCTCGAACGTCGGCGGGACTATAGCACCGGGTTAAATCTGTCAAAGGGAGCACAGCGCGGGGCGCGCGTCGATTTGTGACGTACGTCTGAAATCGCTGTCAACTGTGGTTAAATCGCGACGATGTTTCACCCCCTGTCGGTGTATGTGGGCCTGCGTTATGTGCGCGCCCGCTCGCACAAGTTTTTCGTCTCTTTCATCACCTGGGCGTCCCTGGTCGGGGTGTGCGTCGGCGTCGCCGCGCTGATCGTCATTCTCTCGGTGATGAACGGCTTCGAGAGCGAGCTGCGCGACCGGCTGCTCTCGCTGGGTGCCCCGGTGCGCGTCACCGCGGGCGAGGCGGCCGAGCCCACGGCGGAGGCCTGGCGGGCCGCGGCGCGCCAGATCGCTCAGGTGCCGGGGGTGAGCGATGTGTCGCGCTACGCGGACCTGCAGGCCCTCGCCGTGCGCCAGCCGGAGATGGTGCCGATCGTGCTGCGCGGCATCGAGCCGCAGGCCAGCGCCAACCAGGAGGTCTTGGGCCCGGCGCTCACCCAGGGACATCTGGCGGATCTCACGCCCGGCTCCGAGCACGTCATCGTGGGCGCGGTGATCGCCGAGCGCCTGGGCTTGGGCGCGGGGGACTCGCTCACCGTGCTCGTGCCCACCGTGAGCCCCGACGGCGCCCCGGCGCCTAAGCTGCGCGAGTTCACCGTGGCGGGCGTCTTCGAGGTGGGCCTGCAGGATCACGACGGCACGCTGGTGTTTGCGCACCTGGAGGACGTGCGCGCGCTTGGGCCGGAGGGCGCGGCAAGTGAGGGACTGCGCGTGCGGGTCCGCGATGTGCTCAGCGCCGCGGCGGTGGCGACGCGCCTGCGCGCACTGCTGCCAAGCGGCTTCGAGGTGAGTGACTGGACGCGCGACAACGCCAATTACTTTCGCGCCATCCGCATCGAGAAGACGATGATGTCGCTCATCCTGCTGCTGATCGTCGCGGTGGCCGCCTTCAACATCGTGGCGATGCTCGTGATGGTGGTGACGGACAAGCGCACCGACATCGCCATCGTGCGCACCTTCGGCGCCAGTCCGCGCCGCGTGATGGGCATCTTCATCACGCAGGGACTGGTGATCGGCTGGCTGGGGGTGCTGCTGGGCGTCGCGCTCGGGCTTGCGCTCGCCTTCAACGTCGACACCATCGTGCCTTTCCTCGAGCGCACGTTCCGCTTCCAGATCATGGACGCGGACGTGTACTACATCACCTCGATCCCCTCCGAGGTGCACTGGGGCAATGTGCTCGCCATCGCCGGCGCGGCCCTGGCCCTCACGGCATTCGCGACCGTGTACCCGGCCACACGCGCCGCGCGCACCGCGCCCGCCGAGGCGCTGCGCTATGAGTAAGCGATGAGCGCCTACGAGTGGCTGATCGGCACGCGCCACCTGCGCTCCACGCACCGCCGCGGCTTCGTTTCCTTCGTCGCCCTGATGTCGGTGTGCGGACTCACCCTCGGCGTCGCCACCCTGATCGTGGTGCTCTCGGTCATGAACGGCTTCGAGCGCGAGCTGCGCAGCCGCATCCTCTCGGTCACCGCGCATGCGACCATCACGGGGCTCAACGGGCCGCTTTTGGACTGGCCGTCGCTGCAGCAGCGCCTGCGCAGTCAGCCGCAGGTGCAGGCGGTCGTGCCTTATATCGAAAGCCAGGCCATGCTGGCACACGGCCCGCATATGCAGGGTGCCAACGTGCGCGGCGTGCTGCCGGCCGAGGAGCGCCGCGCCACCGGGCTCGCGCAGCACATCAGGCAGGGCAGCATCGATGAGCTCACCGACGGCTCCTTCGCCACCATTCTCGGCAGCGCGCTCGCGCATGAACTGAAGGTGAAGGTCGGCGACTCGGTGATCCTCATCGCCCCGGAGGGCACGGCCACACCGACCGGCGTCGTGCCGCGCATGCGACGCTTTCATGTGGCGGGCATCTTCGAATCGGGCATGTATGAGTTCGACCGCGGCCTCGCGCTCATCAACATGGCTGACGCGGCGCTGCTGTTTCGCACCGGCGCGGGCGTCACCGGCCTGCGTCTGGCGTTTACCGATCCGTTGCACGCACCGACGCTGGTGCAAAACGCCGCGCGCTCCCTCGGCGGTCCGGGCTTCTACGTCAATGACTGGACGCAGGATCACGCCAACTTCTTCCGCTCCATCGAGATCACGAAATCGATGATGTTCCTCATCCTGCTCATGATCGTGGCGGTAGCCGCTTTTAACATCGTCGCGACGCTCGTCATGATCGTCAAAGAGAAGCAGACCGACATTGCGATCCTGCGCACCCTGGGCGCCGGCCCGCGCAACATCCTCCTAACTTTTGCCATCCAGGGCGTGCTCATCGGGCTCGCCGGCACCTTGCTGGGCGCCGCGGTCGGCACGCTGCTGGCGGATAACCTGCAGGCGCTGGTCGGCGCGCTCGAGCGCCTGCTCGGCACGCAGTTCCTCGATGCGCGGGTGTACTACATGAGCGACCTGCCCGCGTACGTGGAGGGCTTCGACGTGTTCAAGGTGTGCGGGGTGGCGTTTCTCTTGTGCGTACTGGCGACGATTTACCCGGCGTGGCGCGCAGCGCGCACCGTGCCGGCGGAGGCCCTGCGGCATGAATGACACGGTCCTGAAGGCGACGGAGGTGCACAAGAGCTTCAGCCAGGGGCCGGTGGTGCTTGAGGTGCTCACCGGCGTGAACCTCACCGTCGCCGCGGGCGAGCGGGTGGCGATCGTCGGCGCCTCAGGCTCGGGCAAAACCACGCTGCTGCAGCTGCTGGGCGGTCTGGATCGTCCGAGCTCCGGGGAGGTGGCGGTCGCCGGTCGCGATATCCACTCCCTGAACGAGCGCGAGCGCGGCGTGCTGCGCAACGAAGCACTCGGGTTCGTGTATCAGTTTCACCATCTGCTGCCGGAGTTCTCCGCGCTCGAGAACGTCGCCATGCCGCTCCTCGTGCGGCGCGCCGCGGTGCGCGAGGCGCGCCGCGCCGCGGGCGCGCTGCTCGAGCGCGTAGGTCTCGGCGGACGGCTCGAGCACCGTCCGCACCAGCTCTCCGGCGGCGAGCGGCAGCGCGCGGCCGTGGCGCGCGCCCTCGTGACGCAGCCGCGCATCGTGCTCGCCGATGAGCCGACCGGCAATCTCGATGGGGGCAACGCCGAGAGTGTCTTCGCGCTCATGTTGGAACTGAATCGCGAGCGCGGCACGAGCCTTGTGGTGGTGACGCATGATCTGAAGCTCGCCAGCCGCATGGAGCGTATCTACGAGCTCGAACGCGGCACGCTGATCAGCCGCACCTAGAGCGACAGGCGCAGCGCGGCTGCGCCTCAGGCGGTCTGCTGCGTCTGGCGGCGTGCGCGGTAGCGGCTCACGACCTGCCAGCGCCAGAGGATCTCCAGGGCGAGCCAGCCGAGCACTCCGCAGACGATGGCGCACACCAGGCAGCCGAGCAGAAACGGCTTCCATACCGGCGCGAGGCTGTGGGTGAACCAGTGCCAGCTGGCGACGAAGTGAAAGTGCTGTCGGGGGTGCGGCAGCAACGCCGCACCGACACGGTAAGCCCCGTAGTACACCGGCACCGCGGTGAAGGGGTTCAGCAGAAAGGTCGTGCCGCAGATGACCGGCAGGTTCAGCCGCCACAGCAGCGCCACCGCACAGGCGGTGCCCAGATGCACCGGCAGCGGGATGAAGCAGATCGCCAGCCCCGCACCGAAGGCGTAGGTGACGCCGCGGCGGTGCAGGCTCCACAGCTGCGGATCGGTGAGACGCTTGGTGAAGGGCCGCAAAAACCACAGCTCCCGCAGCGACGCGGGGTCCGGGGTGATCTTTTGCAGGTACCGGCGCGGCATCGAGCCCGGAACTCTAGCAGATGCCGGGGCAGCACCGAGGTGTCCCGGAGCCTCTGCGACGCAGTTACCTTGAGCCGCTGCGCCCCTTAGGTATGATGCCGCCTCTGTCGTCACCGGTCCTTGGGGTCGCTTAGGATGTGGGAAATAGTACGGGCCGGCGGCCCGCTGATGTGGCCGATCATTCTGTGCTCGATCACCGCGGCGGCGATCGTGCTCGAGCGGCTGTGGACGCTGCAGGATAAGCGCGTGCTGCCGCAGGAGCTGCCGCAGCGCGTGTGGCAGCTGATCGAGACCAATCAGATCAATGACAAGGTGATCGCCGCGCTCGAGCAGAACTCCCCGCTCGGGCGGCTGCTGGCAACCGGACTGGCCAACCGGCATCGCCCGCGCGAGATCCTCATGGAGCGCCTCGAGGACACCGGCCGGCACGTCGTCTATGAACTTGAGCGTTTCCTGAACACCCTCGGCACCATCGCGGGCGTCTCGCCGCTGCTCGGCCTGCTCGGCACCGTGACGGGCATCATCCGCGCCTTCAACGCCATCCAGGCCGGCGGCATGGGCGACCCGCGCGCGCTCTCCGGTGGCATCGCCGAGGCGTTGATTGCTACCGCGGCGGGGCTGTGCGTCGCCATTCCCTCCCTCATCGCCTACCGCTACCTGCGCGGGCGCGTCGAGGGGATCGTCATGGAAATGGAGAAGCACGCGATCCGCATGGCCGATGCTCTGGAAGCGGCACGCCTGCACGAACGCGCCGCCCCCGCGGCCGCCGCCTAGGCGCAGGCTCGACGCCCGTGAATCTCAGGCCGAGCCGCCGTCACGAGGAGCCGGAGATCAACGTCGTCTCCCTCATCGACGTGGTGCTGCTGCTCGTGGTGTTCTTCATTCTCTCGGCGAAGTTCACCGACGAGGGGCGCCTGCGCGTGCACCTGCCGCGCGCGAGCGACGTGCCGACCGAGCGCACCAGCAGCGAGCCGCTGGTGGTGAGCGTCACGCAGTCCGGCAGCTACCTTGTGAACCAGCACGAGCTGATCAATGCCAGCCCCGAAACCCTGCGCGCGGCGATCCTGAAGGAAGCCGGTACCAGCCGCAGCCTGCGCGTCACGCTGCGCGCGGACGCGCGCGCCACGCATCAGTCCGTTATCACTGCCATGGACGTGCTCGGACGCCTCGGCTTCGCCGAGGTCAATATCGCCACCGTCAAGGAAGAGCCGGCGGGTAAGCCTTGAACGACACTCGCGGGGCTCGCGCAGGCGCGCTCGTGCCGAGTGCGGAGGGCGGCGGGCTGCGCGCCTATCGGCGCCTGCTCGCCTATCTGGCACCTTATCGCGGCCGTTTCGTGCTCGGCATGCTCGGCGGCGTGCTCTTCTCCGCCACCATGACGAGCTTCGCACTGTTCGCCAAGAAATTCGGTGACACCGTGCTCGTGCACCCGGACCGGCGCGCCATCCTCTGGGTGCCACTCGCGCTGGTCGGGCTGTTCATCCTGCGCGGTATCGGTGACTTTACCCAAACGTATTTCATGGGCTATGTCGGGCGGCGCATCGTGAGCAAGGTGCGTGCTGAGGTGTTCCGCCGCATCCTCGACCTGCCCATCGGCTACTTCGACCGCCATTCCTCGGCGACGCTGTTATCGCGCCTCACCTACAACACCGAGCAGATCGGTGCGGCGACCACCGATTCGATCATTGTGGTCGTGCGCACGACGCTCACCATCATCGGTTCCCTCGGCTTTCTGTTGTGGCTGAACTGGCGCCTGGCGCTCATCGCGTTGATCCTGGGGCCGATCGTGGCGTGGCTGGTGTCGGTGATCAACCGCTACTTCCGCCGCTACAGCCGCCGCATCCAGGACTCGATGGGGGATGTCACGCGGGTCGCGAAGGAGAGCTTTGAGGCGCCGCGCCTGATCAAGGTCTTCAACGCCGAAGCGCACGTCAATCGCCAGTTCGAGGCGGTCAATAACCACAACCTGCACTCGAACATGCGCCTGGTGCTCACCAAGGGAGTCTCCAATCCGATCGTGCAGCTCGTCACCGCGCTCGGGGCCGCCTTCGTGCTCTCGATCGCTATCGCGGACGCTTACTACGGGCGCATGAGTGGCGGGGATTTGCTGGCCTTCATCACCGCGCTGGTGAGCATCGCGCAGCCGCTGCGCGAACTGGTCGGCGTCGCCGGCCCTTTGCAGCAGGGCATCGCGGCCGGGCAGAGTCTCTTTGAGCTGCTGGACGAGCCGATCGAGCCGCAGGGCGGCACCCTGCGCGCGTTACGGGTGCGCGGCGAGGTGCAGTTGGATCACGTCTCCTTCTCCTACTCGGCGGCCGATGTGCCGCGTAACGGCGCGCTGCCCGAGCCGCGTGCGGCCGCGCTGAGCGACGTGGCCCTCAGCGTGCCCGCCGGTCAAAGCATCGCAATCGTCGGCCGCTCCGGCAGCGGCAAGTCGACGCTCGTGAACCTGCTGCCGCGTTTCTACGACGTCACCGCGGGCAGTGTGCGCATCGACGGCAGCGACGTGCGCGAGTACGAGCTCAAGAATCTGCGCGAGCAGATCGCGGTCGTAAGCCAGGACGTGGTGCTCTTCAACGATACCATCCGCAACAACATCGCCTTTGGTCGCGAGGTGCCCGACGGCGCCATCGAGCGTGCCGCGGAGGCCGCGCACATACTCGAGTTCATCCGCACTCAGCCGCAGGGCCTGGATACACTCGTGGGGGATCGGGGCATGCTGCTCTCGGGCGGCCAGCGCCAGCGCATCGCCATCGCACGCGCGCTGCTGAAGGATGCGCCGATCCTGATCCTCGATGAGGCGACGTCGGCGCTCGACACGGAGGCCGAGCGGCACATCCAGGCGGCGCTCGCGCAGCTGGTGCGCAACCGCACCACCTTCATCATCGCGCACCGGCTTTCCACCGTAGAGCAGGCCGACCGCATCATCGTGCTGGATGCCGGCCGGATCGTCGAAAGCGGCACCCATCAGCAGCTGCTCGCCCTCGGTGGCCTGTACGCGCAGCTGCACCGGCTGCAGTTCTCCGACTGATAGCGGACAAACGCGCGTGTTGCAGCAACGGCTCACCGAGCGCTGGTATGCCGCAGGCGCACGAGCCTCGCTGCTGCAACCCTTGAGCTGGCTGTACGGGGCGCTCATCGGGCTGCGACGGCGCGGCTACGCCGCCGGCTGGCTCGCGAGCGAGCGCATCGGCCGCCCGGTCATCGTCGTGGGCAATCTCACCGTGGGCGGCACCGGCAAGACACCGCTAACACTGTGGCTCGCGCAACAGCTGCGCGCCCGCGGGCGCAGCGTCGGCATCCTCTCGCGCGGCTACGGTCGTGCCGACGGCGCCCCGCGCACCGTAGGCCCCGACTCGAGCTGGCGCGAAGTGGGCGATGAGCCGCTTCTGCTCGCGCGGCGCAGCGGCTGCGTGACGGTGGTGGCGCGCGATCGCGTCGCCGGGGCGCGGATGCTCGCATCAGGCGGGGCGCAGCTGATCCTGTGTGATGACGGACTGCAGCACCTGCGCCTGGCGCGCGACTGTGCGATCGCCGTGATCGACGGCGCCCGCGGTTTCGGTAACGGTCGGCTGCTGCCGGCCGGTCCTCTGCGCGAACCGGCCACGGCGCTCGCACGCGCCGACCTCGTGGTGCTGAACGGGGCGCCCGAGCACCCCTCGCTGGCGCAGCTGCCGCTGGCCGCAGCGCTGCGTATGGATCTGATCGCCGGTGACGCGCGGCGGGTCGACGGTGCCGAAGGATCCCGGGCGCTCGGAGCCTTCCGCGAGCGCCCCGTGCATGCGGTTGCCGGCATTGGCCACCCGGCGCGCTTCTTCCGGGAACTGCGCGCCCAGGGCCTGGAGGTGATCGAACACGCCTTTCCGGATCATCATGCCTTCGCCGCGGCCGATCTGGCCTTCGGCGACGCACTGCCCGTGCTCATGACGGAGAAGGATGCCGTAAAATGCGCAGCGTTCGCGGACGCGCGCCTCTGGTATGTCCCGGTGGCGGCGCGATTCAGCGAGCAGGACGCGCGGCAGCTCATGGCGCGCGTGCTGGCGAAGACAGGCGACCTGAGCGTCGCCGGGAGTTGAGACCGGATGGATGCGCGCCTGCTCGAGATTCTCGCCTGCCCGGTGTGCAAGGGCACGCTTAAGTACCAGCGCGACGCACAGGTGCTCGTGTGTCGGCTGGATCGGCTCGCCTACCCGATCAAGGATGCGGTGCCGGTGATGCTCGAGGAAGAGGCTCGACAGCTCTCGGCTGACGATCCGCTCCTCGACCGCTAGAGCGGACCGCGCGCGTGTTCCGGGTGGTCATTCCAGCGCGCTACGCCTCGGCGCGCCTGCCGGGCAAGGTGCTGCGCGAGATTGCCGGCAAGCCGATGCTGCAGTGGGTCTACGAGCGCGCCTGCGCTGCCGGGGCACGCGAGGTGCTCATCGCCACCGACGATGACCTGATCGTCAGTGCCGCGCACTCCTTCGGCGCCGTGGCCGAGATGACCGCGCGCGCGCATGCCTCCGGCACCGATCGCATCGCCGAAGTGGCGCGCGCGCGCGGCTGGGCCGCCGAGGAGATCGTCGTGAACGTGCAGGCCGATGAGCCGCTGATTCCCGCCGCACTCATCCGCCAGGTGGGCGCGCTGCTTGAGTCACATCCGCAGGCGGATATCGGTACCCTCGCCACGGGGGTGGAATCGCTCGCGGAGCTGCTGGATACGAACGCGGTCAAGGTGGTCTGCGACGCGCAGGGCAGGGCGCTGTATTTCAGCCGCGCGCCGATTCCCTGGAACCGCGAGGGCGCACCCGCAGAGCTTGCCAGCCAGGGCGATTTCAGCGGCGCGCGACGCCACATCGGCCTCTACGCCTACCGCGTCCGCGCGCTCCTGCATCTGGCACAGTTGCCGCTGGGGGCCCTGGAAGCGCGCGAAAAGCTCGAGCAGCTGCGCGCGCTCGAGCACGGTCTTTGCGTCCAGGTGGCCGAGGCCCTCGAGCGCCCCGGTCCGGACGTGAACACGCCCGCAGATCTGGAGCGGGTCGCGGCGCTCCTGGCGCGCACGCCGCGCTGACAGGATAAACTCGCTGTGCAGCCCTCCCGGCGGCATGTCGCGGGATTCACAATTTCTGACAATTTTCAGGGCCTTGGCGGGGCTTGCCCCGACTCGTTCCGCCCCCATGTAACGCAGGAACTCGCGCACCCGCGGGGACGTCAAATTGAGACCTGCCGTGCGCCCCTGGAACTGTCAACGCTGCTGCGCGCGGGGCGTTTTTAACGTAGTGCGCTCAAACCCAGCATGGACGTTTTTGAAACATGAACCGAAGCCAAACGATTCTGCGTAGCGCGTTCGCGGCCGCACTGCTCAGCTGCACCTTGTACCTGAGTGGCTGTGTCGAGGCGCCGCCGCCGCGGCCGCCCACCCCGCCACCGCCGCCGGCGCAGCCGCCCCCGCCTCCACCCCCGAACACCCAGGTGTTTGCCTACCCGCAGCGCGGCCAGACGCCCGAGCAGCAGGATCGCGATCACTACGAGTGCAGCGTGTGGGCGACGCAGCAGACCGGCTTTGACCCGAGTGCCCCGGGCGTGCCACCGCATGAGCGCGTGCAGATCGTCTCCGGGCCGCCCTCGGGCGCGGGGACCGCGATCGGCGCGGTGACCGGTGCCATCTTCGGCGCGGCGATTGCGCGGCCTTGGCAGGCCGCCCCCGCCGCGCTCGCCGGTGCCGTGGTCGGCGGCGCGATCGGCAACTCCGTCGATCAGGCCAACGCGACGCAGACGCGCACCGTGTTGGTGCCCGACCGTCGCGCGATGGCCGCCCAGGAACAGCAGGCCGGCAACTACCGCCGCGCGCTGGGCGCGTGCCTGGACGCGCGCGGCTACACCGTACGGTGAGCCCGTGAGCAGGAACGCGATGTCGGTCATGTTGCGCGGTGTTCTGGTTTTCGCTCTGGCGTTCCTGGCACTGAGCGCGCAGGCGCAGGCGCCCCCCGCGCACGGTTATGGCGCCCCGCATCAAAGCGAGCACTACGATGCGCGCTTCAATCACAACCAGTACTACCCCGTACACGGGGCTTACGTGACGACGCTGCCGCACGCGCCGGTCGTCATCACGCGCGGGCCTACCCACTACTACTACTCGGGCGGTATCTGGTATGCCCCCAGCGGCCCCCGCTTTGTCGTGGTGGGTGCCCCGATTGGCGTGTTCGTACCGGTGCTGCCGCCGTACTACACAACGCTGTGGGTCGGCGGCGTGCCGTACTACTACGCGAACGATACGTACTACAACTGGGACGCGTCCCAGAATGGCTATGAGGTCGTGGCACCGCCGCCGAACGAGCAGGCGGCGGCGACCGAAGCGCCGCCGAGCGATGATCTGTTCATTTATCCGCAGTCCGGTCAGTCGGCCGATCAGCAAGCGACCGATAAGTATCAGTGCCACCAGTGGGCCGTGGGGCAGTCGGGGTTCGACCCGACCCAGGCAGCCGGCGGCGTGCCGCCCGGGCAGTACGACAGCCAACACGATGCGTACCAGCGCGCCATACGGGCCTGCTTAGGGGGCCGGGGCTATAGCGTTCGCTGAAGCGGGGGACAGGGTCTCGAGCCCTCAGTGCGGCTTTTGCCCGTACGCGATGAGCATGTGACCGATCTGCAGATGCACGAGCGCCTTGCCCAGCCAGCGGGCCGCGAGGTTCTGTGCGCGTCCCGGCAGCGCGTAAAACCCGGCGGCGCGAATGTGGGCTCCGGGGAAGAGTCGGGCGAGTTCGGCGCGCGAGAAGCGAAACATGTAATCGATGCCCGGCTGCCCGGGCCGACCCTCCTTGATCCACCGCTTGCGCCGCTTGTAGCGGCTGTAGTGATGTGCACTCACAGCGTAACGCCCGTGCGGCTTGAGCACGCGCAGCAGCTCCGCCACCGCCTGCGGCTGCACCTGCGGGCTCAGGTGCTGCAGGGTGTTTGCGCACAGCACGCAGTCAAACGAGGCGTCCGGAAACGGCAGCTCGCGCAGATCTGCGTGGACGATATCGAGGTTCTTTCGCCCGCCGAGATTTTCATGCAGCGCCTCGAGTGAGGCCCTGGAGAAATCAAGCGCCTCGACCTGCTCGCAGTGAAGCAGGTAGCGCGTCGACATTCCCGTGCCGCAGCCGGCATCCAGTACCGTGCCCGCCGGTTGCAGTGCCTCGATCGCCTGGACGATGCAGGAGCGGTAGACCGGGTCGGCCGCGCGC
>DATHLO010000092.1:0-4975 GCA_035488075.1 Steroidobacteraceae bacterium
GTTCGACCCGCCCGAGTGGAGCCTGCAGCGGCGCGACTTCCTCATGAGCGAGCCGCTGGTGGCCGATGGCGCCGGATGGATTACCCTCAGCGACAGTCCCGGAATGGGTTACGCGCTCGATGAGGCGCGGCTGCTCGCGACGCGCGTCGCTTAGCGGCGCGCCTTCGCCGCGGTCGGTGCGGCGCCCGCGCTCAGCTCGGCCAGGTGCCGCAGCGGCGTCAGGTGTTCTTCGTAGTTGCGCCAGCGCCCGATCGATGCGCTGTGGATCTTCTGCCGCACCTGCCATTTGCTGGCCGTGATCACCACGCGCTCGGTCTGATGGAAATTCAGGCACTGCGCATCCCACGGCAGGCCGATGAACTCGAGCATCCGCCGTGTCCAGCCCTCCTGATCCTCGATCAGTTCTTCGTAAGGGATTTCGAGCAGCGCCGCTGCGGGCAGCACGGCGCGCCAGTGATTCATGATGCGCAGGTATTCGCCGTAGTAATGCGCAAGGTTCCCAAGATCATTGGCGTACGGGCTCACATTGAAGAAATTCTGCGAGTAGATCGACAGACAGGTGTCCAGCGGATGGCGCCGCATGTGGATGATGCGTGCGCGCGGAAACGCCGCATGAATCAGTCCCAGATAGAGAAAGTTGGCCGGCATTTTGTCCGTCACCCGCAGCGCCGCGCCGGCCCGCGTCTGCACCCGGGCGAGGTACCCCTGCGCTACGCCGGGCACGGCCGGCGCGCCCTGCGTCTCCACCGTGGCGAACGCGCCGTCCCAGAACCGCACCTCTCCGGCACCGAACACGGCCGGGTGCGAGGCGAGGATCTGTTCGGTGAGCGTGGTGCCCGATCGGGGCATGCCGACGATGAAGACCGGCAGCTGCGAAGGGCAAGCTGGCTGCGCTTGGCGCAGGAACGCCGCATCGCACAGGCGCACGATCTGATCGACGCTGCGCGTCAGTTTCGCGCGCTCATAGCCTGATCCCAGGCGCTGGCTCAGCTCATTCGCCTCTTGGTAACTGCGGAAGGCCGCCGCGTACTCGCCGACGTCATCGAAGTACTTACCGAGCGCGTAGCGCAGGCTGATCTGGTGTGCGATGGGCAGCGGTTTCGCGAGCAAGGCCTCCGCGCCCTTGAGCCACTGCGTATCGTCCTTGGACATGCGCCGCTGCGCGGCAAGGCTGCCGTAGGCGGTGGCGCAGTGGGGATCGAGCGCGAGGGCGCGTTCCAGGAGTTCCTGCGCCTGCGCAAACTGGCCGCGGTCGGCGCACAGTTCGCCCAGAAGTGCGAGTGCGTCGGCGCTGTTCGGCTCACGCGAGAGTACGGCCCGACAGCTGGCTTCGGCCTCCGCGAACGAACCCTGGAGTCGCAACGCGGCCGCAAGGCCCAGGTGCGCGGGCGTATGCTCAGGATGCAGCACCAAGGCGGCGCGCAAGCTGGCAGTCCCCTCCTCGATCCGCCGCGACTCAAGCAGCGCGACGCCGAGATTGCAGAGGCTGTCCGCACGCTGCGGCTCAAGCTCGACCGCGTGCCGATAGAGCGACAGGGCTTCGCGCCGCGCCCCCAGATCCCGCAGGGCATTGCCGAGGTTATTCAGCGCCTCGACGTAGTGAGGGTTCAGGCGCAGCGCCTCGCGGTAGCTGCCGACGGCCTCTTCGCGGCGCCCGAGACCTGCGAGGCAGAGACCGAGGTTGTTGTGGGCCATACTCAGGCCGGGGGCGAGGGCCACCGCGCGCTGGCTGCAGATGATCGCCTCCGGCAGCTGTGCGAGCTGGCGCAGCGCGTTGCCGAGATTGCACAGCACTGCCGCATCGTCGGGTTTGAGCTCAAGCGCAAGCTGGTAATAGCGCACGGCATCGGTGCACTGATCGAGCTCGAGAAACGCATTCGCGAGATTGTTGCGCGCCTCGCGGGAGCGCGGCTCGATCTGCAGCGCCTGCTGGTACAGAGGCACTGCCGCGCGCGGTCGCCCCAGCGCCCGCTCAGCGTTGGCCGCATCGATGAGCGCCTCGGCGTTGCTCGGCTGCAGAGCAAGCGCGCGACGCAGGCTCACCAGCGCCTCCTCCCAGGCACTGCGAGCGGCCAGCGCGGCTCCCAGGTTGCCGTGGGCTTCGGCATCCTGCGGCAGCAGCTGTGCCGTGCGGCGCAACGCCGCGACGGCGTCCTTGCCCTGGCGTACGAGCGCGACGCCCAGGATCTTCCACAGCATCCCGGCGTCAGGGTGTGTGTGCAACAGCGCCGCCGCCTGCGCTTCCGCCTCACCTGCGCGCCCCTGGTTGACCAGGCCCACCAAGAGCTCCAGCTCCTTAGGATCCGGTGCCGGCGCTGCGGCAACGGCCGCAGCCGGCGCGCCACAGCAATGCTTGTATTTCTTGCCGCTAGCGCAGGGGCACGGATCGTTGCGACCCGGTCGCATAGCCACCTTCTTCTTCGCGGTAGGAGTTCAACGCATCGCCGAGGGCGCTCTTGAGCGGCTCGAGCCAGGGCTCGAAATTCTTCCACTGCTCGAGCCCCTCGCGGAAGATTGCCTGACGCACCTGCTCGGAGCTTGCGGTACGTACGCTGCGCTTGGTTTCGTGGAACGTGAGGCAGCCAGGCTCGAACTGAAGCCCGCAGAAGTCCAGCAGGCGGTGCACGCTGCCCTCAAGATCCTCCACCACGTCCTCGTGGTACACCCGCAGAATCCGCCCGGGCAGCACCTGATCCCAGTGCCGCATGAGCTCGAGGTAGGTGCGGTAGTAGCGTGCAATATCCTCGACGCTGTAGGTGAACTCCTGCCCGTTGGCAAACAGCTGCTTGAGATTGCTGAAGCAGCAGGCCATCGGCTCACGCCGCGCATCGATGATGCGGGCATTGGGCAGCATGAGGTGCATGAGTCCGATATGCCGGAAGTTGTTCGGCATTTTGTCAATGAAATGGGGTTTGTCGGTGCGATAGACGCGCGTGCCGGTGAGGTATTCCTCACCGAGGGATCTGAAATCCTCAGCACTGAGGCTCGTGAGGATGCGTGGGTAGCGCGGATCAACCGGATCCGGGTCACGACCGCGCAGCTGCGTGACGAGCTGCTGCACGTTGGGCAGTTCCTGCGTACCCTCCACCTGCGAGTGCGAGGCGAGAATCTGCTCGAGCAGCGTGGAACCGGAACGCGGCAGGCCGACAATGAAGATCGGATCGGGGGCCGGCGCGCCCCAGCCGCGGCGCGCGCTGAAAAACTCGCTGGTGCAGACCTTGATTTGCTGCCGTGTATTGCCCTCGACGATCTGCGGGCGATAGCGCAATTCGGGGCGTTTGAGTTCATTGCCCAGCTCGTAATGGCGGAACGACTCGCCAAACTCGCCCGCGTCCTCGAGCGCCTTGCCGAGCGCGAAACAAAGGTGATAGCGGTCGCCGACCGGGGTCGCCGGCGCCGCCAGCGCGCTGCGCATGCGCACCAGCTCATCGGGCGCGAAACGGTAAGTCTTTAGATTGGCGAGACTCCAGTACGCATCGCCGAAGTCCGGCCGGCACGCCGCCGCGTGGTGGTAGGCGGCGATCGCCTCGGGCGTCTGTCCGAGCGTCTTCAGTGCGTGCCCGATCGACAGATGCACCTCGGCATCGGCCGGCTGCCCGAGCAGCAGCTCGCGGTACAGGGCGACGGCGCGCTCGTGCTCACCGACGCCGGCGCAACTGGCGGCAAAAAGTATGCGCAGCGCACGATTCTGCGGTTCATCCGCCAGCAGCTGCGCGACTTGCTGCCGCGCTTCGTAAGAGCGGTGCAGCTCGATCAGCACGGCAGCGTATTCCTGGCGGGCGGGGCGATAGTCAGGCGCGCGCTCGAGGACCGCCGCGAGCAGCACCTGCGCATCGTCAAAGACCTTGTGCGCGATGCCAATGCGGGCGAGCAGCCGCATGGCTTCGATGTGATCGCCATGTTGCAGGAGATAAGTGCGCACCAGTGACTCGGCGGGCGGCAGATCGCCGTCCGCGAAGAGCCCGGTCGCGAGCACCACTTCCTGCGGCAGCTTGCGCAGCGTCGCGACGTGACTCCCCGCCATCGCCGCGTTCTGCGTCTCGCCCCTCATGCGGTAGAGGCCCTCGAGCATGCCCCAGCTGCCTGGCAGGGCGTGATTGAGGTTCACCGCCGTGAGAAAGGCCTCGAGTGCCTGGGGCGCCTGGCGCAGCTCCACAAAGCAGCGGCCGCGCTCCTCGTAGAGGCGGCTGAAGCGCGGGTGATGCTGCTCGAGTGTTGCAAGCGTGCGCAGCGCCTCGGGAAGACGGCCGAGGAAGCGCTGCGCGACGGCGACGCACAGCAGCGCGTCGCGCTCGCCCGGGGATACCGCCAGCAGCGCTGCGCCCGCCTCCAGCACCGCGGTGAACTTGCGTTCCCGCAGCAGTGCACGCAGCCGCGTTACCTCGGGAGCAGGCGCGGCGGGGGCAGTCGTGGCGTTTGTGGCATCCATGGGCGTCAGCGCGAAAAAAAGGGCGGACCCTTCGGTCCGCCCTTGATATTACCGCAGCCGGCCGCAGCCGGTCGGCCGTGCCCGGCCGCTCAGAACTTGTAGGCCATGGTGAAGGTCAGCACGCGCGGACGCAGCGGGATTTCCGCCTTGATGTACTGCCCGGAGGTAATGTTCGAGGGCCCGTAAACGTTGGTGAAGTTACTGGCGTTGAAAGTTGCCGTCCATTGGTCCTTGGAAACGCCCAGCGCCCCGTCATACGTCGTATTGCCGGGAATCCGGTAAAGGTCCAGCGTGGTGGTGGGGGGATTCTCGCCCGGAGCGTTGCCGTTCGGGAAATTCGACGGCTCGTTGAACATCGAGCCGATGTGGCTCGCACCGACCCAGGCAAAGGGCCGGTAACCGCTCATCTCCCAGTCGTAGCGGGCGCGCACGTTAAACATCCACGCCGGTGAGAACGCCGGCCGGGTACCGAGCTCGCCGAATGGGTTGGTGTAGGGCAGGCTGTTGATCTGCGTGATGCAAGCGCCCGCCGGGGTTGGATTGTTC
>DATHLO010000093.1:0-2175 GCA_035488075.1 Steroidobacteraceae bacterium
CCAGCTGTCGCGATAGTCCGAGGAGGTCCCGGACTTTCCGGCCACGGTCAGATCCGGCGGCAGCAGTGCGCGCGCCGCGCGGCCCGTGCCGCGCTCCATGACGGACACCAGCATGCGATCGAGCTGGTAGACGTTCTCCGGGGAGGCGACCTGCGTCACCTCGAGCGGAAAGGCCTTGAGCGCCTTGCCGTCGCTGCCAATCACCGCACGCACCGCACGCAGCGGATTACGGAAGCCGCCGTTGGCGAGTCCGTTGAACAGCTGCGCCGCCTCGAGCGGCGTCACCTCCACCGCGCCCAGGAGCATCGCCGGCACCTCGACGGGCGGCTGCGGCAAACCGAAACGCTCAAGTGTCTGCGCGATCTTCGGCAGCCCCAGATCGAGTCCGACGCCGACGGTTGCAAGATTCAGTGACTCGGAGATGGCCCGCACCACGGGTACCGCCCCGTAGGTCTGGTGTGTGAAATTCTCCGGCTTCCAGTGCGTGCCGTTCTCGAGCTTAAGATCCACCGGCGCATCCTGGATGATGGTCGCTGCGGTGTAGCGGCCGCTTTCGAGCGCGGTGAGGTAGATGAAGGGCTTCACCAGGGAGCCCATGGAGCGGCGCGCATCGAGCGCGCGGTCAAAGCCGTCGTAGCCCACATCGCGCCCGCCGACGATCGCAGACACATCCCCGCTCTGCGGGCTCGTGACAACGACTGCGCCCTCGAGCGGTGCCTTGGTGGCCTTGTGCAGGTGATCGAGGCGTGCGAGCTCGTGCTCGAGCGCGCGCTCGGCATCTTCCTGCGCGCGCGGCTCGAGGCTGGTGTAGATGCGCAACCCCGCCTCGGTGAGATCCGCTTCGCGGTAGTCGCGCCGCAGCGTGCGTCGTACGAAATCCAGGTACGCGGGGTAGTAGGCGCCGGCGGGGCGGCTCGTGACCCCGAGCGGGCGCTGGGCGGCGGCGCTGGCCTCATCGGGCTTCACGACGCCCTGGTCGGCCATCACCTTGAGCACCAGATCGCGCCGCAGGCGCGCCCGATCGGCGTGCCGGCGCGGATCGTAGTACGAAGGTCCGCGCACGATCGCCACGAGCAGCGCCACTTCCGACAGATCCAGCTCCGCGAGCGGTTTACCGAAATAGAACTGGCTCGCCAGACCGAACCCATGGATGGCGCGGTCGCCGTCCTGGCCGAGGAAGATCTCATTGATGTAGGCGTTCATGAGATCGGCCTTGCTGAAGTGTGCGTCGAGGGCCATCGCCATCAGCGCCTCGCGCAGCTTGCGCGAGAGCGTCTGGCGCGAGCTGAGGAAGTAGCTGCGCACCAGCTGCTGCGTGAGGGTGCTGCCGCCCTGCTCGATCTGGCCGGCGCGCATGTTCACCCACAGCGCGCGCAGCATGCCGCTCGGGTCCACGCCGTGGTGCGTGTCGAACTTGCGGTCCTCGACCGCTTTGAGGGCCGCGGGCAGCAGTGCCGGCACCTCCTCGGGCGCGACGACGATGCGATCTTCGCCGTGGATCGGGAAGATACTGCCGATGAGCAGCGGCTCCAGGCGCAGCACCGGCACCTCGTGACCGGAGGTATCGTGCAGGCTCTCGAGCGCATTGGGTCCGAGGATGATGTTCAGCTGCTGGGCCGGGCGCGCCTCATCGGCAAAACGCGCCGGTCGCAGGGCCACCTCCAGCTGCGCGCCGCTCAGGCGGTAGCGGCCCGGATGATCGGCCTTATCGGCGCGCCGGTAGTGCAGCCGCTGCAACTCCTGCTCCAGCTCCGCCGCAGTCAGCGGCAGGCCCGCGTAGAGCTCGAGCGGGGCGGCATACACCTGCGCGGGCAGCGTCCAGCGCCGGCCCTCGAACTGCTTGGTGACCAGACGATCAAGGTAGATGAGGTAACCGAGCGCTGCCAGCACCGCGACGCCGGCGCTGAACAGAACCACGCGTTTCACGCGTTGCAGGCGTTTCAGATGAAGAGCTCCGCGGCCGGAGGACGCAGATTGTAGTGAGAACTCATGGTGTGCCCGTAGGCGCCGGTGTTGGCGATCAAGAGCACATCCCCCTCGCGCGTCACCGGCAGCAGCCGATCATGGCCGAGCACGTCGGCGCTTTCGCAGATCGGACCGACGACGCTGACGAGTTCCGTCGCGGGCTCATCGACGCGCGTGAGGTTAACGATTTCATGATACGAACCATAGAGC
>DATHLO010000094.1:0-4789 GCA_035488075.1 Steroidobacteraceae bacterium
CGCGGGCGCGCGCGAGGCTCGACCGTCCGAACGACCAGAATCGCCTAGGACTGCATACGGCGACGTAGCAGCCGAGCGGTTCCCAACCGGCCCATCGGGGCGGGATTCGGCCCATGGCCGCAGGCTGGCCGAGCGATGGGCGGAGGCGGCGAAATTAAGCCATCTGGTGACTCAGTGGTGACTCAGGCAAGTTCCAGAGAGCTGAAAATACTGCGCGCCCGGAGAGATTCGAACTCCCGACCCTCAGGTTCGAAGCCTGATGCTCTATCCAGCTGAGCTACGGGCGCGAGCGGCGGATTCTACTGGGAATCGGCCGAGCCGTTAACGCGGCATTGGCGCCCGACGCCGGCCTCGCGGCACAATGGAGCTTCGCTCCCACCGAGGTTGCCGCCCATGACGCTCTTTGATCTTTCGGGAAAGGTTGCACTCATCACCGGTTCGAGCCGCGGTATCGGCAAGGCCATCGCGCAGCAGATGGCCGCGCACGGCGCGCGGGTGGTGATCTCCAGCCGCAAGGCGGAGAGCTGCGAGGCGGTGGCCGCCGAGATCAACGCCGCCGGCGGCAGCGCTTTCGCCAGGGCCTGCCACGTGGGTCACAAGGACGAGCTGCAGGCCCTGGTCGATGCCACCGTGGCGAAGTGGGGCCAGATTGACATCGTGGTGGGGAACGCTGCCACCAATCCTTCCTTCGGGCCTTCGATCGACACGCCCGATGAGGTGTTCGAGAAAGTCATTCACACGAACCTGCTCAGCAACGTCTGGCTGTGCAACATGACGCTGCCGGCGATGGCGGCGCGCCGTGACGGTGCGATCATCATCGTCTCCTCGGTCGGCGGCCTCATGGGCAGCGCGCAGCTGGGCGCCTACTGCATCTCCAAGGCTGCGGACATGCAGCTCGCACGCAACCTTGCGGTCGAATGGGGGCCGCACAACATCCGCATCAACTGCATCGCTCCGGGGATCATTCGCACACACTTCTCGCGCGCACTGTGGGCGGATCCGGCGCGCGCGGCGACCTTCGCCCGCATGAATCCGCTGCGCCGCCTGGGTGATCCGGACGACGTGGCCGGTATCGCGGTCCTGCTCGCCTCGCGCGCCGGCAACTTCATCACCGGACAAACGCTCGTGGTCGACGGCGGGGGCGTGATCGGCGGGGGCGAGCCGCTGATGTAGGCTGCGCTTCAGGCGCGGTGGCGCCGCAGTGCGGCGTAACCCACGGCCAGCAGTCCGAACCACACCGGCGCGACGTACAGCGCGACGCGCGTCTCCGCGTCGAGCCAGAGCATCGCAGTGACTGCCACCAGAAACGCGAGTACCGCCCAGTTCGCGAACGGCGCGAGCGGCATGCGAAAGGGCGCTGCGGTCGCGCGCCCGGCCTGCACCGCGCGCCGGTAGTTGCGGTGTGATACGAGGATAATCCCCCAGGTCCACAGCGTCCCGATCAGCGCGATGCTCGTGATCCAGGTGAACACCTGCTTCGGGACCATATAGTTCAGCACCACCGCGATCAGCATGACGGCGGCGGAGGCGTGGATGCCAGCGGCCGGTACCTGCTGCGCGTTCAGCGTGCCAAAGATGCGCGGCCCGTGGCCGCGCTGCGCGAGCGACCAGAGCATCCGCCCGGTGCTGAACAGCCCGCTGTTGCAGGAGGAGGCCGCAGCGGTGATGACGACCAGCGTGATGAGACTCGCCGCCCCCGGCACGCGCAGTTTCTGAAACACGAATACGAACGGGCTTACGCTCGGACTTAGCTCGTTCCAGGGCACGAGCGACATGATCACCACCAGCGCGCCCAGATAGAAGATGAGGATCCTCAGGATGATGCCGTTGGTCGCTCGCGGCAGAACCACCGCCGGGTTCTCGGCCTCGCCGGCGGTCACGCCGATCAGTTCGACCCCGGAGTAGGCAAACATCACGATCTGCAGCGTCAGCAGTACGCCGACGATGCCAAATGGCAGGAAGCCGCCGTGCGTGTAGAGGTTCGCAAAGCCTGCGGTGGCACCGAGCTCGCCGAGGTGGAAAAAGATCACGACGAGCCCGGCGGCAATGAAGGCGACGATGGTCACGACCTTGACCAGCGCGAACCAGAACTCGAGCTCGCCGAAGACGCGCACCGCCAGCAGGTTCGTGCCATAGAGCACGAGCAGCGCGATGAGCGCCGGCAGCCACTGCGGCAGGTCCGGAAACCAGTAGCGTACGTAGATCCCGATGGCGGTAAGTTCCGCCATCGCGATCACGACCCACATGAACCAGTACGACCAGTGGGTCACGAAGCCCGCGAGCGGTCCGCAGAATTCCTCGGCGTACGTGGCAAAGGAGCCTGCGACCGGGCGGTAGGTGAGCAGTTCACCGAGCGCCCGCATGATGAAGAAGATCGCGACGCCACCGAGTGCGTAGGCCACGAGCAGACCGGGTCCGGCGTCATGGATCGCCTTGGCCGAGCCCAGGAACAGCCCGACGCCGATGGTGCCGCCGATGGCGATGAGCTGGATGTGCCGGTTGCGCAGGTTGCGCGCGAGGTCGTTCGGCGGATGCGGCATGGTGGCGTGTCTCTTTCGTGCGCAAGTCAGGGCGGCAGGGGATGCGGCGGCCCGAGGAGCGCATAACGGCGTCCCTGGGGCAGTTCGTAGCGTTGCACGAGCGTGGCCGTTCCGGAAGCTACCAGCGTGCCCGCGACGCCGTCCCCGGGGGAGCGGGCACGATACCAATGCGTGAGCCAGCGCGTCAGCTCGCCCTCGGCGTGCCCGGGCAGCAGCACCAGAATGCGCGCGTTACTGCCGCGCGTGGCAAACCAGCGCCGTGCCGCCGACACGTCCGTGCCGGTGAGCACCGAGTACGAGCCGCTGAAGCCATGGTCGATGATCGCGAGCGTGGTTTCATCCGGGTCCAACAGGGCGAGCGGCTGGTGCGCGGTGTCGGCGCGGATACGTCGTGCGAGGCCGCCCAGGTCCTGCCAGCGATCGATGACGGGGAAGGCCACCAGTGCGCTCAGACTCAGCGCCGCCGCATAGGCTGCGTACGTCCAGGCCAGACTCTGCCCGAGAGCCCCGCGTGCCTGCGCCCGCTGCGAACGCCGCAGCGCCGGAATCCCGAGGGCGAGTATCCCGACGGATACCACGACCGTCCATGCGCGTGCAGCGCTGCCAGCGAGCGCCAGCACGAAGAGCGCCGCCACGAGCAGGCCGCCGACGATCGCAGCCAGCACCCGGGTGCCGCGCACACACCACTGATCCAGGCGCGTGGGAGCGGCCTGCGCCTCCTGCAGCCACAGCGCGGCGAGCAGCGCGAACCCCAACAGCGCCGGCGCCGCGTAGATGTCGCGCGCAGTGGCGGCCAGTGACAGGAGCAGCAGAAATGGCAGGCTCGCGGCGAGCGCAAAGCGCCACGGCGTGGCGGCGGCTCCCGCGGCGCCAAGGTGGCGCCAGGCGCGTACGAGACTGGCTGCGGCCACGAGCGTCCAGGGCAGCAGGTACAGCGGCAGCTCGAGGAAGTACTTCCCGGGGCTGTTGTGATGACCGCTGGTGTAGTCGAGTGCCTGCGGGGCGGCCACCTGCGTGAAGCGTCCCACGATGTTGTTCCAGAACAGCGTTCGCAGCGCCTCCGCACCGCCCGTCGAACGCGCCACCGCCCACAGCCACGGCGCGATGATCAGCGCCTGCAGTAGCAGACCCGCGTACAGTTCCGGGCGGCGCAGTTCCGCCCAGCGCCGCTCCCAGGCGAGCAGCACGAGTAGCGCAAGTCCGGGCACCAGCCATCCGGGGGCGCTCTTGGCCATGAAGCCGAGCGCGGCGCCGAGGTGCATGAGCGCATAGCCCCGGGTCTTGTGGCTGCCGGGAGGCGCACGGTACCCGCGCCACAGCCCCAGCAGTGCGAGCGCGTTGCCGGCGAGCAGGCAGGCATCGGGGGCGAGCCAGCTGGTGACGCGAAACGCGGTCAGCGCGCTCGAGGCCACGAGCGCCGCGAGCAGCGCACTCATGAGGTCGAGGTCCATCGCCAGCGCCAGCGCGCCGACCGCAAGGGCGGTGAGGAGTGCGTACAGCGCGTTCGGTGCCCGCGCCGCATCCGGTGAATCCCCCCACACCAACACCGTGGCGGCGGAGAGCCAGTAGGTGAGCGGGGGTTTCTCCAGAAACGGCGTACCGCCGAGATGCGGCAGGGTCCGATCGCTCTGTTGACTCATGCGCCAGGCGATGTCCGCCTCGCGCGGCTCATCCGGAGTCCACAGAGCGCGGCCAAAGATCCCGACCAGCCACAGCGGCGCGAGCGCCACCAGGGTGAGTACGGTGAGCCGACGCAGGGTGCCGCCGGCTGCTTGGGCAGGACTCAGAGGACCCCCGCCGCAGACACGCTGCCTTGCGCCACAGCTGCGGTGTAGCGCTGCAGCCAGCGCTCGAGCGGCGCTGTGTCCACCTGCAGCAGATGCAGGCCGAGCTTGGAACGACGCCACAGAATATCCTGCGCCGTGCGCGCGAATTCTTCGCGGCACAGATATTCCAGTTCGCGCTCGTACAGCTGTGGCAGGACCTCGGCGCCGAGGTCCGCGAGTGCGGTGGCGGTGCCGAGCACCCGTCCGAGGCGCGTGCCGTAGGCGTGCGCGTAGCGGCGGCGCAGCGGCGCGGGCAGCCACGGGTAGTGCCGTTCGAGCGTACGCAGGAACACCGCGAGGCTGCCCTCGGGCAGATCCCCGCCGGGCAGCGTCGCGCCCGCGGTCCACGGGGGCGCGTGCGTGCTAAGTGTGGCGGCGAGCAGGTTGACGGCATCTTCCGCGAGCTTGCGATAGGTGGTGATC
>DATHLO010000095.1:0-3270 GCA_035488075.1 Steroidobacteraceae bacterium
GGCGGAATGGCCGGGAACTGGGCGTTGAGGATGAGCCCGAGCCACCAGCGCAGCAGCGCCCCGAGACTTGAGCCAATGCTGACGGCAACAATTGCTTTCCACATTACCCCGCCCTTGTACCGCACGGCACGAGCGCGGCGCAACGGTTCGAGTATCCTGTGGCCCCTCGCATGCGTCGCGGAAAGAACAACATGCCCAGGTTTGCCAAGCCCTTTCTTGCATTCGCGCTGCTCGCCGCGGCCCTCGGCGGCTGTGCGCGCCACCACAGCGCGGATGCGCGTCTGCAGGCGATCTATAACAGTGAGTGGAAGTGGCGCACCGACCAGCAGCCGGATGATGAGGACGGCACCAAGCCGATCGCCGATCACCTGCCGCGGGTGGACCCGGCGACCCAGGAGATGCGACTGAAGTACTGGGAAGACGTGCAGCGACGCCTCGACGGCATCGAACGCGCGCGCCTCTCCGCGAAGGAGCAGGTCAACTACGACATCTACCGCGCCCAGATCGCCGTGCTCATTGCCAACCAGCGCTTCCGCGACTTCGAGATGCCGGCGAATTCGGACACCACCTTCTGGACCGATATCGGTTACACCGCGCGCCGGCCGTTCCGCCGCCTCGAGGACTACCAGCACTGGATCGCGCAGATGCAGGACATCCCGCGCTACTTCCGTGAGCAGATGGAGGAGATGCGCGCGGGCGTCAAACGCGGTTTCACCCCACCGCGCGTCACCATGCAGGGACGCGACGCCTCGATCACGGCGGTCACCGAGGCGAGCCCGGAGGCGAGCCTCTTCTACACGCCGTTCAAGGAGATGAACGGCATCGCGCCGCAGAAGCAGCAGGAGCTGCGCGAGCAGGCCGTGAAGATAATCCGCGATGTGGTGCAGCCAGCGTACGCGCAGCTGCTGAAGTTCGTGCGCGAGGAATACGTGCCTGCCATGCGCACCACGATCGCCGCCGAGGCGCTGCCGGACGGCAAGAACTACTATCGCGCCAAGATCCGCGAATTCACCACGCTTGACATGGAGCCCGCGGCGATCCACGAACTCGGCGTGGCGGAGGTCAAGCGCCTGCACGAGGCCATGCTCAGCGCCATGCACGACACCGGCTTCAACGGGGACTTCGCCGCCTTTCAGAAGTATCTGCGCACCGATGCGCGCTTTTACGTCAAGACGCCCGAGGAGCTGCTGATGCGCGCCGCCTGGATCGCCAAGCGCTTCGACGGCAAGGCGGCGCAGTTCTTCGGCTACCTGCCGCGCGCGCGCTTCACCATCAAGCCGGTTCCGGATGACCTCGCACCGTTCTACACCGCCGGGCGCGGCGGCGCGGGTGTGTACCTGCTGAACACCTACGATTTGCCGAGCCGCCCGCTCTACAACCTCACCGCCCTCACCCTGCACGAGTCCGCTCCGGGGCACGCGTTCCAGATTCCGATCGCGATGGAACACAAGGATCAGCCGGCGTTCCGCCAGCACACCTACATCTCCGCCTACGGCGAGGGGTGGGCGCTGTACTGCGAGCAGCTCGGCAGCGAGATGGGCATGTATGACACCCCCTACGACCGCTTCGGCATGCTCGGCTACCAGATCTGGCGCGCGGCGCGGCTGGTCGTGGATACCGGCATTCACTCCCAGGGCTGGACGCGCGAACAGGCGCTGGACTACTTTCGCGAGTACACGGCGCTACCGGAGCGCGAGATCGGCACGGAGATTGACCGCTACATCACCTGGCCGGGGCAGGCGCTGTCGTACTACCTGGGCGAGCGCGTGATTCTCGAGAGCCGCGCCAAGGCGGAAAAAGCGCTCGGCGAGCGATTCAACATCCGTGCGTTCCACGACACCGTGCTCGAGCTCGGTTCGGTGCCCTTGCCCGTGTTGCAGGCGCGCGTGGAGAGTTTCATCGCCGCGGGCGGCCGCGGTCCGTATCCGGACATGGAGTAGGGCTGCGCGTCGGGGTTACGATAGGCACCTTGGCTCACGCCCTGCAAAAAAAGGAGAACGTATGAGAGGCTCAACCTGGTTGCTGACCATCGCTGCGGTGCTGGTGATCCTCACCGCTCAGGCTCCGCTCGCCCGGGCCGATGAGAACACTCAGCAGGCGAAGATGACCAGCTGCAACGCGGACGCCAGTGCCAAGGGTCTCAAGGGTGATGATCGCAGCGCGTTCATGAAGACCTGCCTGTCCCACTCAGCGCCCACGAGCAGCACCAAGACCAACAGCCAGCAGGAGAAGATGAAGACCTGCAATGCGGACGCCACCACCAAGGGACTCAAGGGTGATGACCGCAGTGCGTTCATGAAGACCTGCCTGTCGGGCAGTTCCGCGGCACACTAAAAAAGCGCGCACCCCTGTCGCCTCCGTTCACTGGCGGCGATGAGTGCGTTTGGCCAGGGGGCGCGATGGGCGTGCGCGGCCGCGCAGCTTGCCTCAGCCGCCGAGCGGCCGAATGAAGCGCCGCGCGAAATCCTCCATCACGCGCTTCTTGTCATCGAGGGTTGAGCGCTCACCGGCCGTGAAGGTGAAGGGGTAGCTGACCCCGCCGCTCATGCCCGCTTCATCCAGGCGCTGGAAGGTCGCCAGATCCGGCGGGGTCGACAACCCGATGACCGTCTCGAACGGCAGCTGCTCGCGGCCGGCCTCGCGGCGCAGACGGCGGAACTCGGCGAGCAGTCCCGGGACCTCCGCGGGCGTATTTCCGGCGCCGATCCAGCCGTCCGCCTTGACGGCCGCGCGCTTTAGGGCCACCGCGGAGGCGCCGCCGGTGAAGATGGGCACCGTGCGCTGCGGAGCGGGCGAGATCTGCAGCGGCGGAAAGTCGATAAGCGCGCCGTGATGCTCCACCATCCCGCCGCCCCAGAGCTTGCGCAGCACGTCGAGCTGTTCATCGAAGCGCTTGCCGCGCGTGTGGAAGTCGACGCCGTAAATGTCGAACTCGTCCTTCATCCAGCCAATGCCGACGCCCAGGATGAAGCGATTGTTGCTGAGGATCGCGAGCGTGCCGGTGGCCCGCGCGACCTCAAACACATTGCGCAGCGGCAGTACGTAGACTGCGACCGCGAAGCGGATGCGCCGCGTGACGGCGCTGATCGCGCCGATGGTGGCCCAGCAATCCGGGTACCAGGCGTCCGGCGCCATCGGCGGCTTGCCGTCGGCCGAATACGGGTAAGTGGCCTTGACCTCGAGTGGAAAGACGCCGTGATCGCCGAGCATCACGCCCTCGAAGCCGACTTCCTCGGCAAAGCGGGCGACTTCCAGGATCTGCTCCGGCTC
>DATHLO010000096.1:0-6943 GCA_035488075.1 Steroidobacteraceae bacterium
CTCTGGGAGTAGGTGGCTACGGCCTGGCGGATGCGCGGCTGCTCGCGCTTCACGCGTGCCAGATCCTTCGCCGAGAGATCCACCTGACGTGGCGCGACGGTGAGGCGTTGCACGGTGTATTGCTTGTCGGTGACCTGGAAGCCGATCGCCGCGCCGTCAGGCGTGCCGTCCGCTACACGAATGAGTGCCGGACCCGGAGCCTGCGAAAGCGGGATGCCGACGACGGCGAGCCAGTGCTCCCCCACGCGCAGCACGAGCACGCGTCGGTCCTCGAACGTGACCATCGGCGGCTTGCCCGGCGGCGCCTCGACGGCCAGCAGCGCCACGCCGCCGGGCACGAGTTCCGCCTGCGGCAGGGGGAGCGCGGCCTCGTCCGCGGCCGCACCGCAGGAGAGCGCGCCGGCCACGAGGACGAGCGGCGCGAGCGCACAGCACCTGAGAAAGGTCCTCATTTGCTCCCCGTGACGCGCGCCGTGAGGCGGCCGTGTGCGAGTCGCGCTTCGATCGGCTCGCCGACGGCGACCGCCGCCGCCGCGGTGAGGATCGCCCCGTCCGCGCCCGTGACGATGGCGAAACCGCGGCTCAGGGTCGCAAGCGGACTCACCGCGTGGAGTGCGCGCTGCGCGAGTGCCAGGCGGTGCGCCAGGCGCGAGAGCTCAGCCGCGGTGGCGTGCTTGAGTCGTGCCAGCAGCCGCTCCTCGAGCGCGCGGTAGTCGCGCAGCAGATGCACCGGAGAGGGGCGCTCCAGGCGCGTGTGCGCCTCGCCCAGACGGATCCACTCGCGATGCACGCAGGTGCGCGCAGCCCCCGTGAGGCGCTGCGCGAGATCGTCCAGGCGCTGTATCTGCTGTATCAGGCGCACGCCCGGGTGCGCGAGCTTCAGACGCTGCTCGGTCGCGTCAAGGCGCGTCGCGCTGACACGCAGCTCGCGCCGCATACCTGCGGTGAGCCGCCGCGCGCTGCGCGCGAGCGCCTCAAGACACGCGCTGCGATCGGGCGCGACCAGTTCCGCCGCAGCCGAGGGTGTCGGGGCGCGCGCGTCGGCCACGAAGTCGGCGATGGTGAAATCCACTTCGTGACCGACGCCACACACCACCGGCAGTGCGCAGGCGTGAATGGCGCGCGCCAGACGTTCATCGTTGAACGCCCACAGGTCCTCGAGCGAGCCGCCGCCGCGGGCGAGGATCAGCACATCGCATTCGGCCCGCGCGGACGCCAGTTCGAGTGCGCGCACCAAGGCCGGTGCCGCGGCTACCCCCTGCACCGGTGTCGGGTAGATGAGCACCGCCGCCGGCGGATAGCGCCGCTGCAGCACGTGCAGGATATCGCGCAGCGCCGCCCCGGTCGGGGAGGTGATGACCCCGATGCGACGCGGGAAGCGCGGCAGGGCGCGCTTGCGCTCGAGTGCGAAGAGCCCCTCGGCCGCGAGGCGCGTCTTCAGGCGCTCAAACTCGCGCTTGAGCGCGCCCACGCCGGCCTCCTCGAGGTGTTCGACGATCAGCTGGTACTCCCCGCGCGCCTCGTAGACGCTGATGCGACCGCGCACCAGCACCTGGCTGCCGGCGCGGGGCGTGAAGCCCACCAGCACGTTTTTCATGCGGAACATGGCGCAGCGCAGCTGCGCGTCCCGGTCTTTGAGCGAGAAATACCAGTGCCCCGATGCGGGTTGGGAGAGGTTCGACAACTCCCCTTCCACCCAGATCACGCCCAGGCTGCGATCCAGCAGCGCCCGTACTTCCCGGGTGAGCCGGGTAACGCTGTAGACCTCGCGCGGCGCTGCAGCCGGCGCGGAAATGTCAGGATTTGCGGGCATAAGGCACCTTAGCACGAGGTTTACCGCGGCGGCCCGGGCGCATATAATTGCGCATGCGCATCCTCGAAGAAGCTCTCACCTTCGACGACGTCCTCCTGGTTCCGGCCTATTCGGAAATTCTGCCACGCGAGGTCGATCTCTCCACCCAGGTCACGCGGCGTATCCGCCTGAACGTGCCTTTGGTTTCCGCAGCCATGGACACGGTCACCGAAGCGCGCCTTGCCATCACCATCGCCCAGGAAGGCGGGATCGGCATCATCCATAAGAGCATGACGATCGAGGCCCAGGCCCGCGAGGTCGGGCGGGTGAAGAAGTTCGAAAGCGGCGTGATCCGCGATCCGATCACCGTCCCCCCCAACATGAGTATCCGTGAGGTGCTCGACCTCACCCGCGCGCGGGGCATCTCGGGTGTCCCGGTGGTCGTCGGCAAACGCGCGGTCGGCATCGTCACGCATCGTGACCTGCGCTTCGAGGATAAGCTCGAGGCCCCCGTCTCCGCCGTGATGACCCCGGAAGCGCGCCTCGTGACGGTGCGCGAGGATGCTCCCAAGGACGAGGTGCTCGCGCTGCTGCACCAGCACCGCATCGAAAAACTGCTGGTGGTGAACCGCGGCGGCGATCTGGTCGGCATGATCACGGTGAAAGACTTCCAGAAGGCGACCGAATTCCCGCGCGCCTGCAAGGACGACACCGGACGTTTGCGCGTCGGGGCGGCGCTGGGTACCACCCCCGACACGCTCGAGCGCGTCGCCGCGCTGCGGGAGGCGGGCGTCGATCTCCTGGTGGTGGATACCGCCCACGGGCATTCCAAGGGGGTCATCGACACCGTCAGACGCATCAAGGCCAGGTGGCCCGACGCCCAGGTTATCGCCGGTAACATCGCGACGCCGGAGGCGGCGCGCGTACTGGTGGATGCCGGCGCGGACGCGGTCAAGGTCGGCATCGGCCCAGGCTCGATCTGCACCACGCGCATCGTCGCCGGTGTTGGCGTGCCACAGATCTCCGCGGTCGCTAACGTCGCCGAGGCGCTGCGCGGCACCGACGTGCCGGTCATCTCCGATGGCGGCATCCGCTACTCGGGCGACATCGCCAAGGCGCTCGCGGCCGGCGCGCACGCGGTCATGATCGGCGGCCTGTTTGCCGGCACCGAGGAATCCCCCGGGGAGGTGGAGCTCTACCAGGGTGCCTCCTACAAGTCCTACCGCGGCATGGGCTCCCTCGGGGCCATGGGCGAGCGGCACGGTTCGGCCGACCGCTATTTCCAGGACGCCGCCTCCGAGCTCGAGAAGCTCGTGCCTGAGGGGGTGGAAGGGCGCGTGCCTTACAAGGGCAGCGTGGTCACGATCCTGCACCAGCTCTCCGGCGGGCTGCGCGCCGCCATGGGTTACACCGGCAGCCGCAACATCACGGATCTGCGCACCAAGCCGGTGTTCGTGCGCATCACTACCGCGGGCGTGCGCGAGAGTCACGTGCACGACGTCACCATCACCAAGGAGGCGCCCAACTACCGGGTGTCCTAGAAATCCTGTCCATGGCGAGCGTTCCACGAAGTGCCGATAAGATCCTTCCCGAGGCGGCCGCGCGCCCGGACATTCACGCGCACCGCATCCTCATTCTGGACTTCGGTGCGCAATACACCCAGCTGATCGCGCGCCGCGTGCGCGAACTTGGCGTCTACTGCGAGATCCATCCGTGGGACGTAAGCGAGGCCGAGGTGCGCGCCTTCAGGCCGCGCGGCGTGATCCTCTCCGGCGGCCCCGAATCGGTCACTGCTCAGAACCCGCCGCGCGCACCGCAGGCGGTGTTCGAGCTCGGCGTCCCCGTGCTCGGCATCTGCTATGGCATGCAGACCATGGCGCAGCAGCTGGGGGGTCGCGTCACGCCTTCGAGCGAGCGCGAGTTCGGCTACGCGGAAGTGACGGTCACCGGTGCCTGCCGGCTCCTCGATCAGCTGGCGGACCGCCGCAACGCCGCGGGCGCTGCCGTGCTGGATGTGTGGATGAGTCACGGTGATCGCGTGGCGGCGCTGCCACCGGGTTTCGTCGCGAGCGCAACGACCGGCACGATTCCCTACGCGGCCATGAGCGATGAGCGGCGCGGCTTCTACGGCGTGCAGTTCCATCCGGAAGTGACCCACACGCCCCAGGGGGCGCGGCTGCTCGAGCGCTTCGTGCGCGAGATCGCCGGCAGCGATGCGCTCTGGAGCGTCGGCAACATCATCCAGGATGCGATCGGGCGCGTACGCGCACAGGTCGGCAAGGGCAAGGTGCTGCTCGGGCTCTCAGGCGGCGTCGACTCCTCCGTGGTCGCCGCCCTCCTGCATCGGGCCATCGGCGCGCAGCTGGTGTGCGTTTTCGTGGATCACGGACTGCTGCGCCAGGGTGAAGGCGATCAGGTCATGAGCACGTTTGCGCAGCACCTCGGAGTGCGCGTGATCCGCGTCGATGCCGAGGCGCGCTTCCTCAAGGCGCTCGCCGGCGTCACCGACCCGGAAGCCAAACGCAAGATCATCGGGCGCACCTTCATCGAGGTGTTCGACGAGGAGGCCCATAAGCTAAGCGGCGTGCAGTTCCTCGCCCAGGGCACCATCTATCCGGACGTGATCGAATCGGCCGGCGCCCGCACCGGCAAGGCGCAGGTGATCAAGTCGCATCACAACGTCGGCGGCCTGCCCGAGAAGATGAACCTGCAGCTCCTCGAGCCGCTGCGCGAGCTGTTCAAGGATGAAGTGCGCCAGCTCGGCTTACAGCTTGGGCTGCCGCGCGAGATGGTCTTCCGTCACCCCTTCCCGGGTCCGGGACTCGGTGTACGCATCCTCGGGGAGGTGCGCAAGGAATATGCGGATCTCTTGCGGCGCGCGGATGCGATCTACATCGATGAACTGCGCCAGCATGATCTGTACGATCGCACCAGTCAGGCGTTCGCCGTCTTCCTGCCGGTGCGCTCGGTTGGCGTCATGGGCGACGGGCGCCGCTACGACTATGTGGTCGCGCTGCGCGCAGTAGAGACCATCGACTTCATGACGGCTCAGTGGGCACGCCTGCCGTATGAATTTCTGGATCGCGTCTCGCGGCGCATCGTGAACGAGGTCCCTGGAATCTCACGCGTGGTCTACGATATTTCGGGCAAGCCACCGGCGACGATCGAGTGGGAGTAGAGTTAAACAAGACAAACACTTTAACTATCAAATAGATATAGTTATTGAGATAGTAACCCGTCACTAGCCCGTATCAAGGACTTACGGTACGCTTTAGCCCGCAGAACAACCCGCAATGGGTTTGGCAGCGGCTGATGCAACGGGTTAGTTCCAACCCCCAGAAAACCGGTGAGCGTAGACAGTCGCGGGTCGTTCAACGACTCGGCGACAGGCGCATTACGCTCTATCGCCGGAAGGACATCGAGCACGGTAGCTGGTTCTTATGTGTCTACCTGCGCGAAGAAAAGCGGCAATACAGAGTTTCGTTGAAGACCGACGACCGCGAGCAGGCGAAGCGCAAAGCGGAAGCAGTTCTAATCGACCTCCTCGGTAAGGTCCGAAACGGCGAAAGGATTCTCTCGCCTTCGCTGGGTGATGTCTTGCGCGCCTTCGAGATAAGGCAGCAACAGGGGGTCGCTGGCGGGCAAATCTCGCCGAGGACAGTCGCGCTGCAGCGATACCGTATTCGACGCGGCTTCGAGTTCCTTAAGACGCACTACCCCGCTGGGCTGGCGACGAAGATCGCTGCAGTAGATGGCGATGTCTTTAAGGAATACCTGCCGTGGCGCCAGGCGCTACGGGCTTCGAAGGGTGCCGATAAGACGATTCGGCGCGATGTAGTGCGGGACGAGCTTCTCGCGATTCGAAAGGTATTCAAGTTCGCGCATACGGAACGCCTCTGCCCCGAGCGCAGCATTCCCAGGTGGTACTTTGAAGTTGAGCGGAGCGGACCTACCCGACGAAGAATTACGCAGCGGGATTACACGCACTTCCTCAACTGCATCCGGAGCTGGAAGGGGAAAGCCCGGAACGCCAAAGATCGATACCACCGGGAACTGTTACAGCATTTCGTCCTAGTTGTGGCTAACACCGGTCTGAGGACTGGGGAGCTGCTTGCGCTGAGAAATAGGGACGTACAAATCCGCGATTCGGCAAAGGAATGCCTGCTCACGGTGCGTCCCGAAACTTCAAAGGTCAGACGAGGCAGGCAGATCACCATGACGCCTTCGTACGGAGGAAAGGTCGACCGCGCGACGCCAATTAACTACCTCATTCGCTGGATCCGTGAACGCCAGATGCATAAGGATCCAGCCGACTTTGTGTTCGCTCCCTTCACCAACGGGAAGAAATTAGCGAGGGACGTGTACTACCACGTTTACAAGCAACTGAGGTCGGACCTGAAGGACCTCGGGCTGGAGTGGTTCGATACCTATCACTGTCGACACTTCTGGATTACAAACCGCCTATATGCTGGTGAGCCGATTCACTTGGTAGCAAAGGCTGCTGGCACATCGGTTAGCGAAATTGAACAGACCTATTCGAACGTGCTCACGGAGCTTATCACCAAGCAGTTCGGGGAAAGGCGGGTCGTCTATTCTCAGGATGGATCACCGATAGTGATTGCCACCAAGCCTGAGCGCCCCGCTCGCACTCGTCATCCGCGAGTGCAACGCAAGACTCCTAAACCTGGGCCGCCGCCGCGCCGAAAAGGAGTCCGATAAGTTCGTCTTAATGGCCTCTCCGATCCCTCTACCTACAGGCGCGTGCATAGGACCTATCGGGGAGTCTCTCGCCTTCTCGAAAAGCCCAACTTTCCAGGCAGTTTTGTACATACGCGCGAGAGTCTGCGCTCCGCAAGTTACCTACGGGAATGTGGTGGCGATGCGTATAGCACTATACATATTGCATATGCAACTGTGTGACCAAGAATAAGCGCATCATTTGTACTACTACATTTCTTAAATGTATTGACACACATGTATAAAAATTCCATAATTCTACGGTCGAAGCTGAGGGCATTTATATGGCTCGCGACAAACGTAAGAAATTCGTTGACTTGGCCGAAAAGAGAACTACCAAGGCTATCTATGCATTGCGACTGGTAGGAAATTTGAGCAACAAGAACAACTATGACTACACGGATGCGGACATCA
>DATHLO010000097.1:0-2339 GCA_035488075.1 Steroidobacteraceae bacterium
GCGCTGTTCACGCACATGCTCAAGGCGGAGCTGCAGGAATGCATGCTGTTCGGCTCGATTCAAGACGTCGCGCGACTCGATTTTCCGAGTCATATCGATCTCGTGGTCGAGATCTTTCTCAACGGCGCCGCGCCGCGCGGACCCGGCCGCGGTGTTTGAGGTGATCGTGCACTGGCGGCGCCCGGCGCGAATGACGGGTTGCCTGGCACTCGCGGCGGCTCTGCTGGTCGCGTGTGCCGTGGGACCCAATTTCAAGGCCCCGGCGGCGCCCAAGGACGCCGCTTATCTGCCGGCGGAGCCGCCCGCGGCCACGGCATCCGCACCGGTGCCGGGCGGCGAAGCGCAGCGTTTCCTCGCCGCTCAGGACATCCCCGGGCAATGGTGGACACTGTTTCAATCCCCCGAGATGAACGCCCTGCTCGAGGAGGCGCTGAAGCACAACCCGACGCTCGAGGCCGCGCAGGCGGCCCTCAGGCAGGCGAACGAGAATCTCGCCGCCCAACGGGGCGCGTTTTATCCGAGCTTGACGGGGACCTATCAGGGGCAGCGTGCGGACGCATCGCTCGCCTCGTTCGGCCTGCCCGGCAGCGGCAACTATCTCTATACGTTGAACAGCGCGAGCGTGAACGTGGCCTACACGCTCGATGTGTTCGGGGGTATTCGCCGCCAGGTCGAAGCGCTGCAGGCGCAGGCGGATTACGAGCGCAGCTCGCTCGAAGCCAGCTATCTCGCGCTGACCGCCAACGTGGTGACCGCCGCGGTCACCGAAGCATCGCTCCGTGCGCAGGTCGCGGTGACCGAGGAGGTCGCCCGCTCGCAGCGCGCGCAGCTCGACATCACCCAGCGGCGCGTGACCGCGGGCGGCGCCTCCCGCGTCGATGTCCTGCAGCAGCAGGCAACACTGCAGGCGACGCTCGCGACATTGCCGGCGCTGCGCACCCAGCTCGCGCAGGAGCGAGACCTGCTCGCCACCTACGTGGGGACACTTCCCGCGCGCTATGACGGCGGCCCTATTCAGCTCGACACCCTGCACCTGCCACAGGATCTGCCCGTCAGCCTGCCCTCGCGCCTGGTGGAGCAGCGCCCGGACGTCCGCGAGTTCTCCGCGCTCCTGCACGAGGCCACCGCCCAGGTCGGCGTCGCCACGGCGAACATGCTGCCGCAGATCACTCTGACGGGCAGCTATGGGGCCGCTTCGCCGAAGTTCTCGGACTTGTTCACACCCAGCTCCGCGGTTTGGAATCTCGCCGGCGGAATCACCCAGCCCCTGTTCAAGGGCGGACAGCTGTTGCACCAGCGGCGCGCCGCCGTGGCCGCCGCTCAGCAGGCCGCGGCGAACTACCGCGCCACCGTGCTCACGGCCTTTCAAAACGTCGCGGACAGCTTGCTGGCGCTCGAGGGCGATGCCGAGGTCCTGGCGGCGCAGACGGGCGCGGAACAATCGGCTGCGGAAAGCCTGCGATTGGTGCAAGCCCAGTACAAGGCCGGTGGTGCGAACTACCTGCAGGTGCTGACGTCCGAACAGGCGTATCAGAACGCGACGCTCGCCCTGGTGAAGGCGCGCGCGCAACGCTTCCTCGACACCGCGGCATTGTTCCAGGCGCTCGGCGGCGGCTGGTGGAATCGCTCCGACACGAACGCTCCGGTCTCGGCAGCGCAAGGAATCTCCTGATCATGAATAGCTCGGTGCTCGAGGGCGGCCGCTCGCCCGGACCTCGGCGGATGGTTGTGGCCCTGATCGTGGTGGTCGCGTTCGTCGCGCTTCTCGTGGGCGGTGTGTTCGGATGGCAGGCCTTCACGGGATCGTTTTTCAAGAAGTTCATGGAACAGGCGGCGGCGGCGCCGCAAACCGTGTCCACCGTGACGGCCGCAAAGTCCTCCTGGCAATCACAGGTTCGCGCCATCGGCTCGCTGCGCGCCGTGCGGGGCGCGGACCTGTCCGCCCAGGCCTCCGGTGTCGTGGACTCGATCGAGTTCGACTCGGGCAACGATGTCCCGGCCGGTAAAGTGCTCCTCAAGCTCAGACCCAACGATGACTTTGCCAAGCTCGACCAGCTCGAGGCCGCCGCCGAGCTCGCCGCGCAGACCTTGAAGCGCGACCAGGAGCAATTTGCCGCCCAAGCCGTGAGCCAGGCCGTGATCGACACGGACGTCTCGACCCTCAAGGCGGCACGCGCCCAGGTGGTCGCGCAGCGAGCGCTCATCGACGAGAAGATCGTGCGCGCGCCCTTCGCCGGAAGGCTCGGCATCCGCCAGATCGACCTCGGCCAGTATCTCGCCGCGGGAACCACCGTCGTCACCTTGCAGGCCCTCGACCCGATCCTGATCGATTTCTACGT
>DATHLO010000098.1:0-2601 GCA_035488075.1 Steroidobacteraceae bacterium
TCCCGCCTGGTGGGCCACATGATCAGTGATGGTTCGATCAGTCGCTTGGGTCAGGGCCGTATGAATCTCGGACAGGCCCTCGACCGCGAAGCGGCGCTGGATGACATCGAGCTGCTCACTGGGAAACGTCCCGTGGCCAAACGTTACGATGCGCGGAAGTGGAGCATTGTCCTGCCGAGAGAGTTTACTGCCGCGATCGCGTCGCTCCCAGGAGTGCACAGTGGCCGACGCATCCACCAAACACCTGCTCTGCCGGAATTCATATTGCAAGAAAGATGTCCCGTCGCGATGGTGCGCGAATTCCTCGCTGCCCTCTTTGGTGCGGATGGGCACGCGCCCGTCCTGAAGCGGCACAGCGAGAGCGAAGAGAACGCGATACTGACACCGCCCGCGTTTGCGCACAGCGCCAAGCCCGAGCATGTTGAGTCGCTCAAGCAGGTCATGCAGCAGATCCAGCGGTTGCTGGTGCGATGCGGCGTAAAGGCACGCGGCGCGCGGATCTACACCTATCCCACTCGGCGTTCGCCTTCTACGTATCCGGCCGCACGCGACGGTGCGGAGCGCATTGAGGTCCGCCTCGTTCTTCCCGAAGGCCTCTCCTTCGTCGAGCGTGTTGGCTTCCGCTACTGCGTCGACAAGGCGTTACGCGCAAGCGCTGCAGCAGTGTATTGGCGAACAATTGACACTATTAACCGACAGCGCCTCTGGATGGCGGACCGCATCGAGTCGCTGCATCAGAACTACGACTTCAGCTTTGACCAGACGCGCCGGATCGCGGCGGCCGAGTTGATGACGCTGCAGACCGCTTTGTTCCCGCACTGTGCGCTTCTCGAGGGTCACACCGGCTTCACCCGTTTACCTCCGTTAGGGGGGCAAAAGTGGTTCGGCGCGCGACATCGCGATAGTTCCGATTTCCCCTCACCTGCGAGACTGTTACGAGAAATCGGTGCACGCGATTGGTTTGGCAGGCTGCAGCCTCGAGACGCCGGAGGTGCGCCACGACGGTATTGCGTGGAAAAAGAGGCCTTGGCTCTGCCCACTCTTTCTCTGCAGGTGACAAATGTGCGACCGGCAGGCGGGCGCCCCGTGTTTGACATCGCGGTAGATGAGCTCCACGCGTTCGTAGCGGGCACTGTTGCGGTGCATAATTGCATCGGCAACTCCGGCCCGCTGAAGCCCGAGATCTCCGCGGCCGTCAAAGCGGGCGACCTGACGGCCTGCGCAGTGCTCTCGGGCAACCGCAACTTCGAGGGGCGCGTACACCCCGAGACGCGCATGAACTTCCTCGCCTCCCCGCCGCTGGTGGTGGCGTATGCGCTCGCCGGCACACTCGACATCGATCTGACCAGCGAGCCGCTGGGCACCGGCAAGGACGGCAAGCCGGTGCGCCTCGCCGACATCTGGCCGAGCGACACCGAGGTGCAGGAGCTGCTGCTGCGCTCGATCAACTCGCAGATGTTCCGTGACAGCTACGCCAGCGTGTTCAAGGGCGATGAGCACTGGGCGAGCATCCAGGTGCCCGCCGGGCAGCGCTATGCCTGGGATGCGAAGTCAACCTACGTGAAGCACCCGCCCTACTTCGCCGGCATGACCATGACGCCGGCGCCGCTCGCCGACGTGCGCGGCGCGCGGGTGCTCGCGCTGCTCGGCGATTCGGTCACCACCGATCACATCTCGCCGGCCGGCAACATCGCGCGCAGCAGCCCGGCGGCGCGCTACCTCATCGAGCAGGGGGTGGAACCGAAGGATTTCAACTCCTACGGTGCACGGCGCGGCAACCACGAAGTCATGATGCGCGGCACGTTCGCCAACATCCGGCTGCGTAACCTGCTCGTTCCCGGCGTCGAGGGCGGCGTGACCGTACACCTGCCCGACAACGTGCAGGCGTCCATCTACGATGCGGCCATGCGCTACCAGCAGGAGGGCACCCCGCTGGTAGTGCTCGCCGGGCGCGAGTACGGCACCGGCTCCTCGCGCGACTGGGCGGCCAAGGGCACGATGCTGCTCGGCGTGCGCGCGGTCATCGCCGAGAGCTTCGAGCGCATTCATCGCTCCAATCTCATCGGCATGGGCGTGGCGCCGCTGCAGTTCCTCCCCGGGCAGAACGCCGCGTCGCTCGGTCTCACCGGCCGCGAGACCTACGACATCACCGGTCTCGACCGCGGCGATGCCCGCGAGGTGACGGTGAGCGCGATGCCCGAGAGCGGCAAACCGGTGCGCTTCAGTGCGCGGCTGCGCATCGACACGCCGAAGGAGCGTGAGTACTACCGTCACGGCGGCATCCTGCAGTACGTGCTGCGCCAGCTGGCCGCCAGCGGCAACGCGGCCTGAAGGCACGAGTACGAGACGGCTTCGCGGGTGCTCGCGCTGTTCGACCTTGACGGCACCATCACGCGACACGACACCCTGACGCGCTACCTCGGCGCCTACCTGCGCCGTCACCCGGCGCGCCTGCGGCGCGTGCCCGGCGCGGTGCCAGTGCTCGGGCGCTACCTGCTGGGGCGTGCTGATCGGGGTGAGCTCAAATCCATCTGGATCCGCGCGTTACTCGGTGGCTGTACGCGCGAGGAACTGAGTGTCTGGACCGCGCATTTTGTGCCG
>DATHLO010000099.1:0-4820 GCA_035488075.1 Steroidobacteraceae bacterium
TGGCACGGTGATGATGCCGATTTTCAGATCCTTGCCGTTGCGCGACACGGTGCGCACTTCCTTGTGCGCCGCCTGCGCCTCGAGTGTCACCTGGTTACGCGTGAACTCGAGCACCTTCTCGGGCGTACCGGGCGCGGCGCCCGGGGGCAGCACCTGCAGGCGCACGAGCGTGCCCGCCTTGCCGCGGATCAGCTGCACCACATCATCCAGGCGCATGCCGATGACGTCGGTGAAGGCACCGTCCTTGCCCTGGCCGACACCGGTGATGCGGTCGTTGATGCTGAGCGTGCCGGCCACCGCCGCAGGTCCGCCTTCCAGCACGCTCATGATCGTCACGTAGTCATCGACCACCGTCAGCGAGGCGCCGATGCCCTCGTAGTTGAGGCTCATCTGGATGCGGTACTCCTCCGAGGAGCGCGGGGAGAAGTAGCTCGAGTGCGGGTCAAAGGCGCGCGCATACGCGTTCATGAGATTCTCGAACACGTCATCCGCGCTCACCTGGTCGACGCGCTTGAGTACGCGCTCGTAGCGCTTGCGCAGCAGGTCGGCCACTTCCGGCCACTGCTTGCCGGTGAGCATCAAGGAGAGCGCATCGTTCTTGACGCGCTTTCTCCACAGCTCATCCATCGCCGCCTGATCGGCGGGCCAGGACGCCTTGCTGCGATCGAACTCGTAGGTTTCGTTCAGCGTCCAGTCCGGCTCGCTGCTCAGCAGCGCGATGGCATGCTCGAGGCGCTCGCGATTGCGTTGCTGGAAGCGGGCGAAGATCACGTACGCAGGATCAATGTCCCCGGTGCGGATCATGTCGTCAAACAAGAACCGATAGGCGTTGAAGTCGTTGATGTCGCTTTGCAGAAAGTAGCTTTTCTGCCCGTCGAGGGACTCGAGGTAGCGCTGGTAGATGACCTCGGACATCTTGTCATCGAGCGCGGCGCGGCTGTAGTGCGCCTCCTCGAGAATACGGCCGACCTTGCGCGCCGTGGCGCGCTGGCTGTCGGTGGGAGCGATCGCGCCCGGGGGCAGGAGCGAGGTGCTGGCCGGCACCTGCACGGAGCCCGCCAGCACCAGGGCCGTCATGGCAAGGACGGCGGCAGTAATCCACCCGGAGGAACGGCGCAGGGCTAGGGGCATCTTTTAGGACTCACTGGTTCGGTACGCTTTAGAGTAAGGCTAGAGCGGCAGGTTCGTGTTTAGCAAGTACGGGTTCTCACAATATGCGACCCCTGGCGGCACTGCTCGCCATACTAACCGGATCGGCGGTCGCCCTGGCCGTGGGGCTGCTGCTGACCTATGTCACCATCCTGTTCCTGCCCGCTCAGGAGGCCCGCTTTGCCCCCGAGCACGCAGCGCTCCTCAAGGCGATCGGGGTATTTGGCGTGTTTTCCGCAATCTCGGGTGCGAGCCTGTACGGGGAGCTGCGCGAGCGCTCCTGGCGCTTCGGGGCGCACGCCGCCACGCTTGCGATCTTCGCCCTCGCCGTGTGGGTGTACTGGCCGAAGTGAGGCCTTTAGCTAGCGGCGCGGAAGGGCATGCAGTGCGCGCCAGAACAGCCGCACCAGCAGGATGAATACGGCCGGCCCGAGCGCCACCGACCAGAACACCGCCGAGCCGTGCCACAGCCCGATCAGGAAATCCGCGAGCAGCGCGAAGGGACCGGCGTGCGGGTTCTGGCCGTGGGTGTAGGGGCCGAGCACGCGATTGCCGCCGACCCAGATCAGCAGCGGCATCAGGAGCACCCCGAAGATGAGCGCTGAGCCGAAAAGGATGAGCTCGCGCTGCGCGCGCGAGAGTGAGCGCGCGCGCTCGCGCAGCCGGCGCTCGGCTGTGATGTGTGGCAGGGGGGGTGGTGTGGACATCTGGTGACCGGTCGTTTCCGCTCGAGCCTCGCGCGCGGGCGCGCATAATAACCTTCCCATGCAAAAAATCAGAACCGCCGTCATCGGTGTGGGCTATCTCGGGCGCTTCCACGCGCAAAAATACGCGCAGGCCCCCGCGTGCGAGCTGCTGGCCGTGGTGGATGAGCGCGCCGAAGCGCGCGATGCGGTCGCCGCCGAGCTCGGCACCCGCGCCCTGAGCGATTACCGTGAGCTTTTGGGGTTGGTGGACGCGGTGAGCGTCGTCACCCCGACGCCGGCGCATTTTGCCATCGCGCGCGATTTCCTGATCGCGGGCGTGCATGTGCTGGTGGAGAAGCCGATCACCGAGACGGCCGCAGAGGCGCGCGAGCTCATCGGGCTCGCCGCGCGCGCCGGGCGCATTCTGCAGGTCGGACACCTCGAGCGCTTCAACGCCGCCATTCTCGCGGCCGAGCCGCACCTGAAGTCTCCGCGCTTCATCGAGTGTTCCCGCTTTGCCCCTTATCGCGAGCGCGGCACCGATGTGAACGTGGTGCTCGATCTGATGATCCACGATATCGACCTGGTGCAGACCATCGTGGGAGCGCCCATTACCGCGATCGACGCGGTCGGAACACCGGTGTTCTCCGGGGAGATCGACATCGCCAACGCGCGCATCCGCTTCGCCAACGGCTGCATCGCCAACGCCACCGCCTCGCGGGTGAGTCTGAAGACCGAGCGCAAAATGCGCATCTTCGAGGACGACGCCTATCTCTCGCTCGATCTGCAGCAGAAGATCCTGACCCTCATCAAGAAGCGCGCGCCCGGGGATGCCCCGGGCGTTCTCCCCGTGAGCATTGAAGAGCAGGCCCTGGAGGCAGGCGATGCCCTCAAGGCCGAGATCGATTCCTTCCTCGATTGCATCCGCAGCGGCGGCTCGCCCGTGGTCTCCGGAGAGGCGGGGCTCATGGCGCTCGAAACCGCCACCCGCATCACCGAACAGGTCGAGAGCGCGCTCGCCGAGCGCAAGGCTCAGCACTGAAACTGCTGTTGCGCTCACGTTTAAGCAGTCCCTGGCGGGCGACCCTGGCGGCGATTACAGTTTGCTACAGTTACGCAGAACAAAAGCCGCCAGGCACGGACGCGGGCGCCGGCACAAGGGGGCTTTATGGGCAGACTCGCAGCGTTCCTGTACGGGGTACTCGCGTACGTCGTGTTCTTCCTCGTGTTCCTCTACGCGATCGGGTTCGTCGGCAACCTCGCGGTCCCAAAGTCGATCGACCAGCCGCCGGGGACGTTCTCACTGGGCGCGCTGATCATCGATGCGCTGCTGCTCGGAGTGTTCGCCGTGCAGCACAGCGTCATGGCGCGGCCGGGCTTCAAGCGCGCCTGGACGAAGGTGATTCCCGAGCCGATCGAGAGGAGCACGTATGTGCTCCTGGCGAGCCTTGCGCTGATCCTGCTCTTCTGGCAGTGGCGTTCGATGACGGGGGTGATCTGGCAGGTCGAAGGCGTCGGGCGCTCGCTCCTGCTCCTCATCTTCTGGGTGGGCTGGCTCACGGTGCTCGTGAGCACGTTCCTGGTGAGCCATTTCGATCTGTTTGGTCTGCGCCAGGTGACGAGCTACCTGCGCGGCACGCCCTACCGCCACATCGGTTTCATGACTCCCCTGCTCTATAAAGTGGTGCGCCACCCGATTTATCTGGGGTTCCTCTTGGCTTTCTGGGCGACGCCTACGATGACCCAGGGGCACCTGTTGTTCGCGCTGGCCACCACCGGCTACATGCTCATCGCCATACAGTTCGAGGAGCACGACCTGATCACTTTCTTCGGCGATGCCTACCGCCACTACCGGCGCCACACCCCGATGATCGTGCCGTTCACGAAGAGGTGAGCTAAGGACGCTAGAATCCACCTGCCGCGGAGCGTCCGCGGGGCGACAGGCAGGTACGCGATGACTGAGAAACCGGAGCACTTGGCTCGGCCGCCCCGGCCGGTGACGGTCGCGGCCATCCAGATGGCGTGCGCGTGGGATCCGCAGGGCAACATCGCGCGCGCCGAGAAGCTCGTGCGCCAGGCGGCAGCGCGCGGCGCGCAGATCATCCTCCTGCCCGAGCTCTTTGAGACGCCGTACTTCTGCATCGAGCAGGACGCGCGGCACCTGAACCTTGCCACGCCGCTCGAAGAGAACCGCGCCGTGCGGCACTTCACGCCCATCGCGCGCGAGCTCGGCGTGGTGCTGCCGATCAGCTTCTTCGAGCGCGCGGGACGGGCGTATTTCAATTCGATCGCGATTGTCGATGCCGATGGCGCGCATCTTGGCGTTTACCGCAAATCCCATATCCCCAACGGTCCGGGGTACCAGGAGAAGACCTATTTCTCGCCCGGTGACACCGGCTTCAAGGTGTGGAACACGCGTTTCGCGCGCATCGGCGTCGGCATCTGCTGGGATCAGTGGTTTCCGGAGACCGCGCGCGTCATGGCGCTCATGGGGGCGGAGCTGTTCTTCTTCCCCACCGCGATCGGCAGCGAGCCCCCGCCGGCCCCGCCGGTGAATTCCCGCGAGCACTGGCAGCGCACGCAGCAGGGACACGCAGCCGCGAACCTAACACCGCTGATCGCCGCCAACCGCTACGGCCTGGAGCGCTCGCTGCAGGATCCGCAGAACCTTTACATCCGCTTCTACGGCTCCTCCTTTATCGCCGATGCCATGGGCGAGAAAGTCACCGAGGCAGGCGAGGAGGGCGATGCGGTGCTTGCGCACACCTTTGACCTGGAGGCCGTGGCGCAGCTGCGCGACAACTGGTTCGTTTTCCGCGACCGGCGGCCGGATCTGTACCTAGCCCTCACCACGCTCGACGGACGCACTTCCGCGGCTGACTGAAGAGTCCGGCGCGCCCGCGGCAGCCGGCGGGCATCGGCTCCCGACCCTGAGTGGGCCGGGAGCCGCCGGTTGGTGGAGGCGGGGGGACAGTAAATCCGCGG
>DATHLO010000100.1:0-3891 GCA_035488075.1 Steroidobacteraceae bacterium
CGTCGTCGACGGTTCCCAGCGGGAAGTGCGAGCGCAGCAAGAGCGGGGCGTGCTGCTTCACCATCTCGCGGTTCATGACAAAGCCCCCGGCGCACAGCACCACCGCACGCCGCGCACGCGCATAGCGTGCTTCGCCGTCGATGCGCAGCATAAGGCCGTGCACGTCACGGCCGCCGTCGGCAACGAGTGCCAGGGCGCGCGCGTTATACAGAACCTGCACGCCGGCTTCGATGACGCGTTGCGCCAGCATGTCCATGACATAGCGCCCGCCGCCCATGCCGAGGAACTTCGGACAGTGCCCGCGCGGTGCCGGCCGCGCGCGCTCGACGAACGGCCACGCCTCCTCGCTCCCCGACCAGATCAGGCAGTCATCCGTGGAGGGCTCGATGCAGCGCTCGGCAATGTAGGAGTTCTTGTATTCGATGCCCTGTGCGGTGAGCCACTCGAAATGCTCGAGGGAGCCGTCCGCATAGCGCCGCGCCTTCGCGGCATCCGCATTCGGGCCGCCGGCCATCAGCAGGTACTGATAAAGGTCCTCCGTTGCATCCTCAAAACCCGCGGCGCGCTGAATCGGTGTGCCCCCGCCGCCGCCGAGGTAGATCTCGCCGCCCGAAAGCGCCGAGGTGCCCCCGTTACCCCCGGCACTCTCCACCAGCAGCACGCGGGCCCCGCCGCGCGCGGCCTCGAGCGCGGCACATGCGCCGGCCGCACCGAAGCCCATGACGATCACGTCACTTTCGTAGTCCCAGTGGCCAACCTGTTGCAGCGGCGCCGGATGACTTAATGAATAGCGGAGCGACTGCGTCACGGGGGTTACTCTGTTTTGGCGATGTATCCGCCCAAGGATAAGGTAGATTCGGGGGCGAATGCAGCCTGTGCGGTCGAGTCTGACCGCGTCCGCAGTGGTATCAAGAGGGGGCCTTGCCATGGCACTACGTCTGGAAGACATCGAGCTCATCCGGCAGCTGAAGTACAAATACTTCCGCTCCATCGATATGGGAGATATCGCCACGCTGCGCGAGGTGTTGACCGAGGACGTCAAGGTCGACTACATCGGCGGCAGCTACCGCTGGCAGATGGCCGGACGCGAGAAGATCCTCGAGTCGATCGCCGGCTCATTCAACGCCAACGCCGTGGGCTGTCACACCGGACATCACCCGGAGATCGACGTGCTCACCGACACGACCGCTACCGGTCTGTGGTACCTGACCGATGTGTTCATCAATCTTGCCGAGAAAGTGCGCACGACCGGCAGCGCGCTGTACCGCGACAAGTACGTGAAGCTCCAGGGGCAGTGGCGCATCTGCGAGTCCGTTTACGAGCGGCTCTACGAGGAAGTCGAGTCCTTCGAGACGCCGCCGAAACTGACGGCCCATTGGCTCGCGCGCGTGCCGCCGCCCAGCGCACGGATTAAAGCCAATGGCTAACCTCAGCGGTAAGGTCGCCCTGGTCACCGGCGCCGGCCAGGGCGTAGGGCAGGGCATCGCCTTCGCACTCGCACAAGCGGGCGTGGTGGTGGCGGTCGCCGGGCGTACCGAGGCGAAGATCGCCGACACCGCCAAGACGATTGCGACCCGCGGCGGCCAGGCGCTCGTCATCACCTGCGATGTGTTCAAGGCCGAGGACATCACACGCACCGTCGCGCGCACGGTCGAGTCCCTCGGCGGCATCGATATTCTGGTGAACAACGCCTACGACGGTGCCTTCGGGCCGCTGCTGTCGCTCGATGACGAGGCCTTCATGCGCGGCATTCATTCCGGGCCGCTGGCCGCGTTCCGTTTCATGCGCGCCTGCTACCCGCACCTGAAGGCCCGCGGGGGCGGCAACATCGTGAATCTCGTGACCTCGGCTGCGGTGCGCTGGGATTCCTCCAACTACGGCGCCTATGCCGTGGCGAAGCAGGGCATTCGCGCGCTCACCCGGGCGGCGGCAAGTGAGTGGGGACGCGACAACATCCGCGTCAACAACATCGCGCCGCTCGCCGCCTCGCCCGCGCTGGCGGCCTGGATCAAGCGTGATCCGGAGGCGAAGACCTTCTTTGAGAGCGTGGCGCTCAAGCGCGTCGGGGACTGCGAGACGGATATCGGGCGTGCGGTCGTGGCGCTCGTGGGCCCCGAGATGAGTTATCTCACCGGGGCGACTCTGCCGCTCGATGGCGGCCAGGCGTACTTTGGCTGACCGCTAGAGCGCGGGCTCCGGGTCGCCGTGCAGCCGGTACTCGCTCGTGGCGATGACGTCGATGCGATCGAAGTCGATGAACTTCGCACAGCTGTCCATCATGAGCTGCAGGTGGCGCTGATGCCGCGCCTCATCACCCGCCGCGTTGTAGAAGATCTGTGGGTCGCGCAGGGCCTGCGGCGGGAAGCATTCCTCCACGATGCCGCGAAATGGCGGCGCCGCCGCGCTCAGCGGCATCACGACGACGTTATGCACGTAGAGAAAATTAGCCTGCGTGGCGATGCCCACCGGCGTGTGCTCCTCGAACCAGATCTTGCGCCAGGCCTCGTAGGTGAGCCGCGGCGGCACCTGCAGGAAGGTCACCTGGCTGAAACCGTAGGTACGCTCGTCCTCGCGCGGCCGATGGCGCATGTTCGGCAGGATCGTCGACTCGGCGACCTCGAAACCGGCGATGCGTGCGAAGGTTTGCGCCAGCAGCCGCTCGACGGGCTCGCGGCGAAAGGCGCTCGTCAGCCAGAAGCTGACGATACCGTCGGGGGCAGGCTTGGTGTTCTGCAGCGAGAAGTTCACGAGCGTACCGCTGAGGTCGGCGAAGTCGGCAATGTTGAACTGCAAGCGTTCCGCCCCGAGGGCGCGGATGCGCGGCTTGACGTCGCGGATGAAGCGCTGTCGCAGCGCCTCGGGGCTCTCGGCTCCGCGCCAGAACACGTACAGCAGCTTCTCCATGGGCGCTCTTTCGCTCGGGCATCGCGTATGCTGGCAGCAAGTTTAACGGCAAACGCGCCCCGCCGGCGCTGGCGCGCGCTGCCGCACTGAGGGGGCCGTGAACACACAACCGTTCGGTGCAATCCGGCAGATCGCCTGGGTCGTGCGCAATCTCGAGGAGAGCGTCGCGAACTGGCTGCGCGTGAGTGGCGTGGGCCCCTGGAGCTGCTTCCGTAACGTGGCCATGAGCGGTACCTATCGAGGCGCCGCCGCCACGGTGCGCATGCACGTGGCGCTCGGTTACCAGGAGGGGATGGAGATCGAGCTCATCGAGGATCTGGGCCACGGACCCTCCCCGTATCGCAACAGCGCAGGTGCGCCCCTGATCGGCATGCACCATGTCGCCTGGTTCAGCGAGGCGGTGGCCGCGGACGTGGCGCGCGCTCAGGCGCGCGGCATGCAGGTGTGCTTCGAGGCGGCCAACGAGGTGACGCGCGTCGCCTACCTGGAAGATCCGCATGAACCGAAGCTGCTGCTAGAGTTCATCGAGATGAATGCCGTGATGCGCGCGGGCTTCGAGGCACGACTCGCGGCCGCGCGCGCCTGGACGGGCAGCGCGCCCATCCAGGTGATCGATCTTGGGGGCTGAAAGCCAAAAGGGAGCCTGCTCATGAGTGCCTGGCAGAACGTTCGCTATGACTACCGCGGCGCGGCCGTGCTCGTGACCGGGGGCACCTCGGGTATCGGGGCCGGCATCGCCGCCGCCTACCGCGAGGCGGGCGCCGAGGTGACGATCACCGGCACACGCGCGGGCGCCAAGGACTACGAGGGCGACCTGAGCGCTTATCGGTACCTGCAGCTGAGTCTCACCGATAAGGCGCAGATCGCGAGCGTCGCCGCCAGCCTGCCGCGGCTCGATATCCTGGTGAACAACGCCGGCGCCAACTTCATGCTGCAGAACGAGTACGACCCGGAGGTCTTCGAGAAGGGCCTGCAGGTGAATCTCGC
>DATHLO010000101.1:0-4142 GCA_035488075.1 Steroidobacteraceae bacterium
GCGCTCGCGCGCGTGCGCCTGAACGGTCCGTACTCCAACAAGGCGCTGCTGGGCATCGGCTGGGCGGACGCGGCGCTCGGGGACTATCAGGGCGCGCTCACCCCCTGGATGGAGCTGCGCAATCGCAACCTTCTCGATGCCGCGGTGCAGGAGTCGTATCTGGCCGTGCCGTACGCGTTCAGCAAGCTCAATGCGAACGCGCAGTCGGCGGAGTACTACGAGAGTGCCGTGAATTCCTTTGACGCGGAGAATGTGCGGCTCGACGGCGCCATCGCGGCGATCAAAAAGGGCGACATGCTCGAGCACGTGCTCGCCAAGGAGCGCAGCCAGGAAGCTCAGTACGGCTGGGCCTGGCAGCTGAAGAGCCTGCCCGAGGCACCCGAGTCGCGCTACCTGTACATGCTGCTCGCCGGCAACGACTTCCAGGAAGGCCTGAAGAACTACCGCGGCCTCACCAGCATGAGCGAAACACTCGAGCGTCACGCGGACGACATGGTGGCGTATCAGGATATGATCGATACGCGCGAGCACGCTTACGCCGAGCGTCTGCCGCGCGCCGATGCGCTGCTCGCCTCGGGCGCCGTCGACAAGCTGCAGCAGCGCGACGTGGCGCTTGAGAATGAGCTGCGCTCGATCGAAGCCCAGCACGATGTCGCCGCCCTCGGCACCGGGGAGGAACGCGAACAGTGGGCGCGCATCCAGCGGGTCGAGGCCACTCTCAACGGCGCGCCGGACAACGCGGGCAACGCAGAGCTGCGCGCGCGTCTGGCGCTGGTGAGGGGTGTGCTGTTCTTTCGCCTCAATGACGCCTACGGCGCGCGTCTGTGGCAGGAGCACCGCGAGCTGAAGGATCTCAGTCTTGCGCTGCACGAGACACAGAGTCGGTGGATTCGGGTCGAGCGGGCGCGCAAGAACGTGCCGGCCAACACCGGCGAGTTCGCCACCCGCGTCGCGGCGCTCAGGCAGCGTATAGACGGGTTGGAGGTGCGCCTCGTGGCCGCCGAGCAGCAGCAGCGCGATTACCTGGCGCAGATCGCGGTGCGCGAGCTGGAACAGCAGAAGGATCGGCTTGCGACCTACCAGATCCAGGCGCGCTTCGCGCTCGGCAGCATGTATGACCGGGCGGCGAGCTCGGAAGATGCGCGTCCCACCAAGGTGCCGGTGCCGGTTCAGAAAGGGGTGGAGCAAGAGGCGCCACCGCCGGAGGCGCCAAAATGAGTGGCGCGCGCGTGCGCGGCGCGCTCCTCGCCTGCGCCATGGCGCTCGCGGGTGTACCCACGGTGCGCGCGCAAAGCAGCAGCCCGCCGCCGACCATCGGCGATCTCGGGAAACACAAGGTCGAAGTACACAAGGATACGGCGGCGAGCGCGAGCGCCACCAAGGCGATGGAGAACTACCGCCGCTTCCTCGAGCTGCAGAATACCGATCCGAAGCTGCGCGCCGAGGCGATGCGGCGGCTCGGGGATCTGAATCTGGATGCCGGGGAGCTCGAGCGTCTGCAGAACGAGGTCACCGCGGTAGACCTGCAGGGCGGGGAGGCCATCAAGCTCTACACGACGCTGCTCAAGGCGTATCCGGACTACGCCCGCAACGATCAGGTGCTCTACCAGCTGGCGCGCGCCTATGAGACCACCGGTCAGCCGGATCAGGCGCTGGTGACCCTCGATCGCATCGTGCAACAGTATCCGCAGACGCCGCACATCGACGAAGTGCAGTTCCGGCGCGGCGAGCTGCTGTTCTCCGCCAAGCGCTACCCCGAGGCTGAGCGTGCGTATGCTGCGGTGATCGGCCGCGGCGGCACCTCGGCCTTCTACCAGCAAAGTCTCTACAAGCACGGCTGGTCGCTGTTCAAGCAATCGCAGACGCTCGAGAGCCTGCCTTCCTTCGGTGGCGTGCTCGATCGCGAACTCGGCGCCACGCCCGGCAAGCCGGTGAAGCTTGAAAGCCTCGAGCGCGGCGATCGCGAGCTGGTCGAGGACACGCTGCGGGTCATGAGCATCGCCTTTTCCTACAACGACGGGGCGGCGACTCTGGAGCAGTACGTGCACCAGCACGGCGAGCGCCCCTATACCTGGCTGCTGTACCAGCGGCTCGGGGACCTGTACGTAGAAAAGCAGCGCTACCAGGACGCCGCCACCGTGTATCGCGCCTACGTGGCGCGCGATCCGTACAGCGATCACGCGCCGGATCTGGACATGGCGGCCATCGAAGCTTACGGCAAGGGCGGCTTCAGTCAGCTGGTGCTCGATGGCAAGCACGAATTCGTCGAGCACTACAACTTCGATTCCCCGTACTGGAAGACGCGCACCCGGGCCGATAACCCGCGGGTGGTCGCGGAGCTGAAGACCAACCTCAAGGACGTCGCCACCTACTTCCACGCCACCGCGCAGAAATCCAAGCGCGTCTCGGATTACGAGGAAGCCGCGCGCTGGTACCGCGACTATCTGAAGTCCTTCCCCGGGGACGCGGATGCGGCCGAGACCAACTATCTGCTGGCGGACGCGCTGTTCGAGAGCCACCAGTACGCGGACGCGGCGAGCGAATACGAACACACCGCCTACAATTACCCGCGCAACGCGAAGTCCGCGGCCGCCGCGCATGCGGCACTGGTGTCCTACCAGAAAGGCGAGGAGGGACTCAGCGGCGCCGCCAAAGACGCCTGGCACGCGCGCGAGACCGACGCGGGCGTCAAGTTCGCCGAGACCTTCCCCGAGCACCCCGAAAGTGCCGTCGTCCTGACGCACGCGGCGGAGGATATCTTCGCCGCCGGCGATCGCGCGCGCGCGATCGGCGTCTCGCAGGCGATCCTTGCGCGCCAGCCGCCGGTGGATCAGCCCAAGCAGCGCATCGCCTGGACCATCATCGCGCAGTCGTACTACGACCAGGGCGAATACGCCAAGGCCGAGCCGGCGTTCGTGCAGGCCCGCGAGCTCACCGGCACCGATGAGAAGATGCGCGCCGATCTTACCGAGCGCCTCGCCGCGAGCGTCTACAAGCAGGGCGAGGCGAAGCTCAAGGCCGGCGATTCGGCCGCGGCGGTGGAGGACTTTCTGCGCGTCGCGCGCGTGGCCCCGGACTCCAAGATCCGCGCCAATGCCCAGTACGATGCGGCCACCGGGCTGCTCAACCTCAAGCAGTGGGATCGCGCGATCGGGGTGCTCGAGGACTTCCGTCACCAGTTCCCGCAGTCGCCGCTGCAACCGGAAGTCACCCGCAAGCTCGCCGTCGCCTATGCCTCGGCCAATCGCCCCGGGGAAGCGGCCATGGAGTTCGAACGCATCGCAGCTAACCCCGCCGAGGACAAGGCGGTGCAGCGCGAGGCACTCATGCAGTCCGCTGACTTGTATGCCAAGGCCGGCAACACCGCGAAGGCTGCGGGCATGCTCGAGAAGTTCGTCGCGGCCAATCCGGCGCCGCTCGCCGATGCGGAAGAGGCGCGCCAGCGCCTGGCGGACTACGCTGACAAGAGCGGCGATGCGGCGCGCCGCGATCACTGGTATCACGAGATCATCAACGCGGATGCCCAGGCCGGGGCGCAGCGCACCGAGCGCACGCACTACCTCGCGGCGAAGGCACAGCTCGCCCTCGCGCAGCCGGCGCGCGACGCCTTTCGCGCCGTGCGCCTGAGCGCGCCGCTCAAGAAGAGCCTTATCATCAAGCGCGACGCCCTGGAGACCGCGATGGACGGCTACAAGCGCGCGGCGGAATATCAGGTGGCCGAGGTCACCACTGCGGCGACCTACGAGATGGCCGAGCTGTACCGTACGCTCGCCAAGGACCTGATGGCCTCGGAGCGGCCGAAGAACCTCAAGGGGGACGAGCTCGACGAGTACAACGCGCTCCTGGAAGAGCAGGTGTACCCGTTCGAGGAGCAGGCGATCAAGGCGCACGAGCTCAACGCCGCGCGCGCCCAGCAGGGCGTGTATGACGAATCGGTGCGCAAGAGTTTTCAGGCACTCGCGGAACTGAAACCCGCGCGCTATGGCAAGACGGAGATGACGCAGGATGTCGTGGCCAGCCTCGAGTAAGCGCGCGGCGCCGCAGTGCCTCATGTGCGCCGCGCTCGGCGTGTGCGCGCTGCTGCTCGGCGCCTGCAGCTCGCACGCGCAACGCCCCGCGGCGCGCCCGGCTGCCACGTCGGC
>DATHLO010000102.1:0-4623 GCA_035488075.1 Steroidobacteraceae bacterium
CTCGTGGTCGGGGCGGTGCTCGTCACCGGGGGTGCGGCGCCGAAGCTCATCACCCGCGCGATGGTCAAGAAGATGAAACCCGGCGCGGTGCTGGTGGACATCTCCATCGATCAGGGCGGCTGTTTCGAGACGAGCCGGCCCACAACCCACGCCGATCCGACCTTCGTCGTCGACGGCGTCATCCACTACTGCGTCGCCAATATGCCCGGCGCGGTGCCGCGCACCTCCACGCTGGCGCTCACCAATGCGACGCTGCCGTACGTGCGCGCGCTCGCCGATCTGGGCTGGCAGGCCGCGTTCAAGCGCGACGCCGGTCTTGCCGGCGGACTGAACGTCTACGCGGGTGAGATCACCCACGAGGCCGTCGCCCGGGCGCTCGGCATGAGCGCCAGGCCCTATGTGTCCTAGCGCCCCGGGCGGGGGCGCGCGTGGCTTGACGCCCCCGTCCCCACAAAGGGAGGTGGCCGTGTGGCACGCCCACCGCTACCCTAACCCGACCCGTTAACAGCCCCGGAGGTCTCCCCGATGAAGATTGTGTTGCCGACCGCGATGCTCACGCTCGTCGCCGGTGCGGCGTTCGCCGTTCCCGTGACCTACCAGGTCGATCCTGCGCACACCTACCCGAGCTTCGAAGCCGATCACTTCGGTGGCCTGTCGGTGTGGCGCGGGAAATTCGACAAGACCTCCGGCACGATCGTTGTGGACAAGGAGCAGGGGACGGGCACCGTGGACCTGACCGTCGACACCAGCTCGATCGATTTCGGTAATCCGAAGCTCAACGAGCATGCCAAGTCGGCGGAGATGTTCGACGTGGCGAAGTATCCGACCGCGACCTACACGGGCAAGATCAGCGCGTTCAAGGACGGTATGCCCACGCAGGTGGAGGGCACGTTCACGCTGCACGGGGTGACCAAGCCCCTGACGCTCACCATCAATTCCTTCAAGTGCGTCACGGTCCCGATGGACAAGAAGGAACACTGTGGTGCGGATGCCTCCGCGAGCCTCAACCGCGCCGACTACGGCATCGCCTACGGCGATAAGTACGGCTTCAAGATGGACGTGAAGCTCAAGATCCAGGTCGAGGCCGTCCGCGCCAGCTGAGCCGCTTGCGCTGCAGGCTAAATCCGGTTCACCGCCTCGCTGGCGAGTGCCAGCGAGGCGGTGAGGCCCGGGGATTCGATGCCGAACAGATTGACCAGGCCCGCCACGCCGTGCGCGCGCACGTCGTCGATGCGAAAGTCCGCGGGCGCCTCGCCCGGACCTGAGATCTTCGGCCGCACACCCGCGTACGCCGGCGCCAGGGCTCCTGCGGGCAGCCCCGGCCAGTAGGCGCGGACCGCCGCGTCGAACTTGGCGGCGCGCTGCAGGCTCACCTCATAACTCGGACTTTCCACCCACTCCACATCCGGCCCGAAGCGCGCCTGACCGGCAAGGTCGAGCGTCAGGTGAATGCCGAGTCCGCCCGGCTCGGGCAGCGGATAGATCAGGTGCGTAAACGGCGAGCGGCCGCTCAGACTGAAGTAGTGCCCCTTGGCGTAGTAGGCGCGCGGTACGGCGCGCGCGGGCAGGCCTTCCATGAGCTGCGCGAGCGCCGGGGCGCCCAGGCCCGCGCAGTTGATGAGAATGCGCGCGCGCACCGCAGGCTCGCAGCCATTGACACCGATCGCCGCGCCCTCAGCGTCCAGCACCACACGCGTGACGGCGCTGCGCGTGGCGAGGGTTGCGCCGTGCGCTTCCGCTTCAGCGAGCAGCGCGAGCATCAGGGCCTGCGCATCGATGATGCCCGTGAGCGGGGAGTGCAGGGCTGCTGCGCACGCAAGCTGCGGTTCGATGCGCCGCGCCTCCGCGCCGCTGAGCGCGATCAGATCCACGCCGTTGGCGTGCGCGGCGGCGGCGATTCCCTCCAGCGCCGGCAGCTGCGCGGCAGAGCTCGCGACGATCAATTTGCCGCAGCGCCGGTGCGCGACGCCGTGCTTGCGGCAGAACTCGTACAGGCGTTCACGGCCGGCAACGCACAGGCGTGCCTTGAGCGAGTCGCGCGGATAGTAGATGCCCGCGTGTATCACCTCGCTGTTGCGGGCGCTTGCACCGGTACCAAAGCGCGCTTCCGCTTCCAGCACGAGCGTCTCGTGCCCCTTGAGCGCAAGCTCGCGCGCGACGGCGAGCCCGACTACCCCCGCCCCGATAACGACCGCGGTAATGTTGTCCATGCCCGCTCAGTGTAGCTGCAGCCGCACACCGCGGCAGGCAAGTACAATGCGCGCCTGGCTAACGCGGCAGCAGCAGAGGAGGAAGTGCCCGTGTCGGTCGTGAACTATCGCGTGGCGGAGAATATCGCCGTCCTCACCCTCGCGAACCCGCCCGTGAACGCGCTCAGTCGGCCGCTGCGCCAGGGGCTGAGCGAGGCGCTCGAGCGCGCCCTCGAGGACCGGGCGGTCACGGCCGTGGTGCTCACCGGTGCGGGCGGGCTGTTTGGCGCCGGTGCCGACTTGCACGAACTCATCTCGGGGCTCCTGCTCGAGGCGCCACTTACGCGCGACCTTGCGGCGCAGATCGAGCGCGCGGATAAGCCCGTCATCGCGGCGATCGAGGGGATCGCCCTCGGCGGGGCGTTCGAGCTGGCGCTCGCCTGCCACTGGCGCATCGCGGCACGCTCCGCCCGGGTCGGCCTGCCGCAGGTGAAACTCGGCCTCATCCCGGGCGCCGGCGGCACCGTGCGCTTCACGCGCCTTGCCGGAGCGCAGGCGGCGCTCGAGGCGCTCACTTCCGGCGCACCGATTGCGGCCGCGCGCGCACTCGAGCTCGCACTGCTCGATGAGCTCGCCGACGAGGTCCTGCCCGCGGCGCTCGCGTTCGCTGCCCGCGTGCTGCGCGAGAAGCGCCCATTACGCCGTGCCAGTCTCGAGAGCGCCCACGTGCGCGCGGTGAGCCCGGAGCTGTTTGCCGCATTTCGGCAGAAGATCGCGCCCAAGGCGCGCGGGCAGCTCGCGCCCGGGAAGATCATCGACAGCATCGAGGCGGCGTGCACGCGCAGCACCGAGGAGGCGCTGCAGCTTGAGCGCGAGTCCTTTGTGGCGTGTCGCGATAGCGCGCAGTGCCGGGCGCTGGTGCACGTGTTCTTCGCCGAGCGCGCGGCACGCAAGATCTCCGGTATCGCAGCTGATACCCCGACACTGCCCGTGCGGCGCGCTGCGGTCATCGGCGCCGGCACCATGGGGGGCGGTATTGCGATGACATTCGCGAACGCCGGTATCCCGGTGGCCGTTCTTGAGCTGTCGGCGTCCGCGCTCGAACGCGGGCTCGCGCAGCTGCGCAAGAATTACGCCGCTTCCGTGGGCCGTGGCAGTCTGAGCGCGCAGCGCGCCGAGCGGGCGCAGGGATTGATCTCGGGCATCACGGACTATGCGGCGCTGGCAGACGCCGACATCATCATCGAGGCGGTGTTTGAGGAGCTGAAGGTGAAGCAGGAGGTGTTCGCGCGCCTCGATGGCGTGGCCGCCCCGGGCGCCATTCTCGCCACCAACACCTCCACGCTCGACATCGATGCCATCGCCGCGAGCACCTCGCGCCCGCAGCAGGTGGTGGGCACGCACTTCTTCAGTCCCGCCAATGTCATGAAGCTGCTCGAGAACGTGCGCGGCGTGCGCACCGCGCCGCAGGTGATCGCGACCGTCATGGCCCTCGGCCAGCGGCTCGGCAAGGTTGCGGTGCTCGCCGGCAACTGTGACGGTTTCATCGGCAACCGCATGCTCGGCTTCTACGGCCTGGAGGCGGAGTTTTTGCTCGAAGAGGGCGCAACGCCCGAGCAGATCGATCGGGTGATCGAGGGATTTGGCTTTGCCATGGGACCGCTTGCGGTGCGTGATCTGGCTGGCAACGACGTCGGTTTTCTCATCCGCAAAAGCCGCAAGCTGCCCGCCGATGAGCGCTTCTCACCGATTCTGGAGCGCCTGGTCGGCGCGGGGCGTCTCGGGCAGAAATCCGGCGCGGGCTTTTATCGGTACGAGGGACGCACGCGCATCCCGGATCCCAAGGTGCTGGAGCTGATCGCACAGGTTTCGCGTGATCTGGGCATTGAGCGTCGGGCGATCCCTGATGCGGAGATCCTGGAGCGCTTGCTGCACCCGCTCGTGAACGAGGGCGCGCGCATCGTGGAGGAGGGGATTGCGCTGCGCACCGGCGACGTGGATGTGGTTTACGTCAACGGCTACGGTTTTCCGGCCTGGCGGGGCGGCCCGATGTACTGGGCCGCACAGACGGGACTTGAGCGGGTAGTGGCAACGATGCAGCGCCTCGCGCGCACGCACGGGGCGCGCTGGGGTCCGGCGCCGCTGCTGCAACGCCAGGCCGCCGCCGGATCCGGCTGGGGCGTATAAGGTATTGCATGCGACGCACGGCGCTGCTCATCGTGGTGCTCGCGCTCGCCCCGGCCGCCCAGGCAGACACCCAGCCCAATCACGCGCATGAGGCAGCCCACCCGCCGGCCACGCGTGCGGAGTGGGCGCGCGGTGCGACGCTGTACCAAGGCTTGGGCAATTTTCACCGCGCGGTCAGCACCTCCTCAGTAGAAGCGCAGGCCTACTTCGATCAGGGCATGCGCTTGCTGTGGGCCTTCAACCACGA
>DATHLO010000103.1:0-5299 GCA_035488075.1 Steroidobacteraceae bacterium
GCTCGGTGAAGGGGAAATAGGACGGTCGCAGCCGCATCGCCAGATCGCGCTCAAAGAAGGCCTGCAGGAATCCGTGCAATACCGCTTTCATGTTGGCGAAGCTGATGTCCTCGCCCACCGCCAAGCCCTCCAGCTGATGAAACATGGGCGAGTGCGTCATGTCCGAGTCACAGCGATAGACGCGCCCGGGCGCGATGATCGCGAGCGGCGCACCGTGCTCGAGCAGCGCGCGGATTTGTACCGGCGAGGTATGCGTGCGCAGCAGCCGCCCGTCGGGAAAGTAAAACGTGTCGTGCAGCGCCCGCGCCGGGTGATTGGGGGGGATGTTGAGCGCTTCGAAGTTGTGGAAGTCGTCCTCGATTTCCGGTCCCGCGGCGACCTCGAAGCCGGCGCGCCGGAACAGCGTCTCGATGCGCAGCCGCGCCTTCGTGACCGGGTGCAGGCCGCCCATGTCCTCGCCGCGTCCGGGCAGCGTCACGTCGATGTGCCCGGCGCTGAGGGAGTGCTCGATGGCCGCTCGCTCAAGCTGCGCGCGGCGCGCCTCGATGGCCGCCTGCAGGTCCTGCTTCGCCTGGTTGATGCGCGCGCCGGCGGCGGGACGCGCGGCCGCATCGAGCGTGCCGAGCGCCTTCAGCTGTTCGGTGAGCGTGCCCTTCTTCCCCAGCCAGCGCACGCGCGCTTCCTCGAGCGTCGCGAGATCGCCGCAGGCGGCGACCTCGACGAGCGCCTGGCCGGTCAGGGCCGTCAGGTCTGCCAAGACCGCCCCTTAACTTGCGCTAATACCGAGAGCGGTCTTTGCCTGCTGCGCGATCGCACCAAACGCCGCTGTGTCATGCACCGCGATGTCGGCGAGCACCTTGCGGTCGATCTCAACGCCCGCCTTGTTCAGGCCGTTGATGATGCGGCTGTAGGTGAGCCCGTACAGGCGTGCCGCCGCGTTGATGCGCGCGATCCACAGGGCGCGGAACTCCCGCTTGTTCTGCCGCCGGTCGCGGTAGGCGTACTGGCCCGCCTTGATGACCGCCTGCTTGGCGGCGCGATAGGTCTTGCGGCGGGCATTGTAGTAGCCCTTCGCCTTGCCGAGAACTTTCTTGTGACGGCGCCCGGCCGTCACGCCACGCTTAACTCGTGCCATGGTGCTGCTCGCTTACTTGGAATAGGGAAGAAGCTGCTCGAGACGACCCACGTCAGTGTGATCGACGAGACTCGAGCCGCCGGAGCGGGCCTGGCGTTTGACTTTGCGGGCCTTGTGGCCGAGGTTGTGACGACGATTGGCCGCGTAGCCTTTGAAGCCCTTCGCCGTTTTGCGAAAGCGCTTGGCCGCGGCCCGGTTGGTTTTCAACTTGGGCATCGACTTGAACTCCTAATTGTATAGCCCCGCTCACAAGGTGCTTGCGCACCCGCTTGCGGGCGAACGCTTCAGGTTGCCCGAGCCCCACGGCCCCGGCGCCTCAAGCGCTACTTCTTCTTCGGCGCAAAAACCATGACCATCTGCTTGCCTTCCATGAGCGGGTTCTGCTCGACCACCGCATGCGGGGCGAGGTCAGTGGAAACCCGATCGAGGAGCTTGCGCCCGATGTCCTGGTGCACCATCTCACGGCCGCGGAACCTTAAGGTTACCTTGGCCTTGTCACCCTCGGTCAGGAAGCGGGTGAGATTACGCAGTTTGATCTGGTAATCCGCCTCTCCCGTACCGGGACGAAATTTCACTTCCTTGACCTGAATCTGCTTCTGCTTGCGCTTGGCAGAGTGGGCTTTCTTGTTCTGTTCGAACAGGAATTTGCCGTAGTCCATGATGCGCACGACCGGCGGTTCAGCGGTCGGCGATACTTCCACCAAGTCCAGCTCCGCGGCCAACGCCATTTGCAGGGCGTCATACCGCGACATCACTCCAGCCTGCGACCCGTCGGCCGCGATCACGCGCAGTTGCGGCGCGCTGATGTCTTCGTTGCGCCGGACCCGCTTTGTTGCACTAGCGATTCGTTATCCCTCCAATACCCGGCGCCCGCGGCTTTCGAGCTCGACGCGGAGTCGTTCGGCGAACGTCTCCGGGACCATCGTGCCCAGGTCCTTGCCGCTACGTGTGCGCACTGCAAGCAGATTTGCGGCCACTTCCTTGTCGCCCGCTACCAATAGATACGGAACACGCTTGAGCGTGTGCTCACGGATTTTAAAGCCGACCTTCTCGTTACGCAAGTCGGACTCGACCCGAAATCCCTGATTTTTCAGGGATTCCGTGACGCCACGGACGTACGCGTCCTGCCGGTCGGTGATGCTGAGCACCACCGCCTGCACCGGGGAGAGCCAGGCGGGGAGTTTACCGGCGTGGTGCTCGAGCAGGATCGCGAAAAAGCGCTCCAGAGAGCCGAAAATCGCGCGGTGCAACATGACCGGCGTGCGCTTGGCGCTGTGCTCGTCGATGTAGTAGGCCCCGAGGCGCTCGGGCATGTTCAGGTCCACCTGCAGCGTGCCGCACTGCCAGTCGCGCCCGATGGCATCGCGCAGCACGAATTCGAGCTTCGGACCGTAGAAGGCCCCCTCCCCCTGGTTCAGGCTGTACTCGATCCCGGCCGCCTTTGAAGCCGCCTGCAGCGCCGCTTCCGCCCGGTCCCAGATCGCGTCGCTGCCGACGCGTTTGGGCGGGCGGTCGGCGTACTTGATGCGCACGTCCTCAAAGCCGAAGTCGCGGTAGATATCAAGGATCAGCTTCGTGATCGCCACGGACTCTGCGGTGATCTGATCCTCGGTGATGAATACGTGGCCGTCGTCCTGAGTGAACGCGCGCACGCGCATCAGGCCGTGCAGCGCGCCGGAAGGCTCATAACGATGCACCTTGCCGAACTCCGCGAGCCGCACCGGCAGCTCCCGATAGCTGCGCAGCCCGTGCTTAAAGATCTGCACGTGTCCCGGGCAGTTCATGGGCTTGATGGCGTAGACGCGTTCATCGGGCGTCTTGGTGAGAAACATGTTCTCGCCGAACTTCTCCAGGTGTCCGGACTGCGCCCACAGCTGCGCATCCATGAGCTCAGGCGCGCTCACTTCCTCGTAGCCGGCGGCATGCTGGCGCTCACGCATGTAAGAGATGAGAGACTGAAACACGGTCCAGCCCTTGGGATGCCAGAACACCGCTCCCGGCGCCTCTTCCTGCAGATGAAAGAGATCGAGCTCCTTGCCGATGCGCCGGTGATCGCGCTTCTCGGCCTCCTCCAGGCGGTGCAGATACTCATCCAGCTGTTTCTTGTCGGCCCACGCGGTGCCGTAGATTCGCTGCAGCATCTCGTTGCGCGAGTCCCCGCGCCAGTAGGCGCCCGCCACCTTGGTGAGCTTGAACGCTTTGAGCTTGCCGGTGGAGGGCACGTGCGGCCCGCGGCACAGGTCGACCCAGTTGCCCTGCCCGTAGAGACTGATCTCATCCTTGTCCGGGATACCGGCGATGATCTCCGCCTTGTACAGCTCGCCCAGATTGCGGAAGAACGTGACCGCCTCATCGCGCGACAGGACGCGGCGGTTGACGGTCTGGTCCTTCTTCGCAAGCTCCGTCATCTTCGCTTCGATCGCCGCGAGATCCTCGGGAGTGAAGGGCCGCGCGTAGGCAAAGTCGTAGTAAAAGCCATCCTCGATGACCGGGCCGATGGTCACCTGCGCCTCGGGGAAGAGCTCCTTGACCGCCTGGGCCAAGAGATGGGCCGTGGAGTGACGGATGACCTCCAGGCCGTCCGCATCTTTCTCGGTGACGATCGCGAGGTTCGCATCACCGGTGATCACAAAAGACGTGTCGACCAGCTTGCCGTTCACGCGCGCGGCGAGCGCGGCCTTGCGCAGGCCCGCGCCAATGCTGCCCGCGACCTCGTCGACCGTCACCGGGTGATCGAAGACACGCTGGCTGCCGTCGGGCAATGTGACAACGGGCATATCGGCTCTTAGCTCATGCAACTCTGCCGCACGGCGGACGCTTCTCAGGCGGCAAAAAAAGGGCGCTGCGGTTTTACAGTTCTACCGCGAGCGCCCTCTTCTTGGCATCTGGTAGGCGCGAGTGGGATCGAACCACCGACCACCACCATGTCAAGGTGATGCTCTACCACTGAGCTACGCGCCTGCAACCGCTTACGCGCACGGCAAGGGGGCGCGAACGATACAAGAGTGAGGCAGTCGAAGCAAGCTAATGCGTGAGTTTCCAAGCACTTACGTCTGCGTCCGTGGCGCAGGAAAGCCGAGTTCCAGCTGCTTGAGGCGCTCGATCTCATCGCGCAGGCCCGCCGCTTCCTCGAACTCAAGATTGCGGGCCTTGCGCAGCATCTCCCCTTCCAGGCGCTTGATCTGCTTCACGAGCGCCTCGGGCTTCAGATCGGCCGCCGACAGGGGCTTGCTGCCGCGGCGGCGGTCCCCGGGCACCGGGGCCTCCGCGCGCGCCCCCTCCATGATGTCGGTGACCGACTTCTGAATGCCGCGCGGGGTGATGCCGTACTGCTGGTTGTACTCGACCTGCTTTTGGCGGCGGCGGTCAGTCTCCTCGATCGCGCGCTGCATCGAGCCGGTCATGCGATCGGCGTAGAGGATCGCGCGGCCGTTGATGTTGCGGGCCGCACGTCCGATGGTCTGGATGAGCGAGTTGTCTGAGCGCAGGAAGCCCTCCTTGTCGGCATCCAGAATCGCCACCAGCGCCACTTCGGGCATGTCCAGGCCCTCGCGCAGGAGATTGATGCCGACCAGCACGTCGAACTTACCCAGTCGCAGGTCGCGGATGATCTCGGTGCGCTCCACCGTCTCGATGTCCGCGTGCAGGTAGCGCACGCGAACGCCGTGTTCATTCAGATACTCGGTCAGGTCTTCCGCCATGCGCTTGGTGAGCGTCGTGATGAGAACGCGCTCGCCCTGCGCGGCACATTTCTTAATCTCCGACAGCACGTCATCGACCTGCGTCGCCACGGGTCGCACCTCGACCTCAGGATCGATGAGGCCCGTCGGGCGCACGAGCTGCTCGACCACCTGCGCGGAGTGCTTGGATTCGTAGCCCCCCGGAGTGGCGGAGACGAAGATCATCTGCGGCGCAAGCTGCTCCCACTCCTCGAACTTCAGCGGCCGGTTGTCGAGCGCCGAAGGCAGGCGGAAGCCGTACTCGACCAGTACCTCCTTGCGCGAGCGGTCGCCCTTGTACATCGCGCCCAGCTGCGGGATCGTCTGGTGGCTCTCGTCCACGAACAGCAGCGCATTTTTCGGCAGGTAATCAAAGAGACACGGCGGCGGCTCCCCTGGAGCGCGCCCCGAGAGATAGCGCGAATAGTTCTCGATACCCGCGCAA
>DATHLO010000104.1:0-2917 GCA_035488075.1 Steroidobacteraceae bacterium
ATGCAGAAGAGCATCGGCAGCTGCAGCGTGGTGGCGATGTTGAGCGCCGACCAGAAACCGTTGGTGGCGGTGGAGGCATCGCCCCCGAGGACCATCGCAATGCTGCGCGCATAGCTCGCATCCCCGAGCGTCTCGTGCCGGTAGCGGATCGCCTGCGCCCACCCGGCGGCCGGGGTGTATTGCGTGCCCACGCCCCCACTGGTGGGCAGCACACTCACGCCCCCGCGCGCGGGCCGGTTGAACAGCACGCCGATATCGCGCCCGCCGCTGAAGGAGCCCACCCGTGCCAGCGGTCCTGCGGCCGCATCCTCGAGGCTGACGCCGAGGCACAGCATGAGCGGGCGCGCGCGGTAGTACACCGTCGCCCCATCGTGCGGCTGCGTCAGCTGCATCCCGAGGAGGATCTGGGAGAGCTCGTGGCCCCGGGCGGAGAACTGATACAGCACCTTGCGTTCGGGCACGAGCCGCGTCTCTTCGATCTCGTCCAGCGCGCGCGAGGCGTGCAGGAGCGCGGCGACCCGCGGCCACTCCACGGCGGTGGCGGAGGAATTCACCGCGGAAGACTCCAGCGGGGCAACGCGTGCGGCCATGGACGGTCTCGGTGGTAAAGGCCGGCGCAGTTTATGCCTCTGCCCTTGGAATTTCCTTGCTCGGATTGCCCGTAATCAACGATATTTGGCAATATTATTGCTGTCTGGGACCGACGATGGCCAAGGTGCTCGACCGCCTCGACCGGCGCATCCTCGAAGAGCTGCAGGCCGATGCGCGCATCTCCAATCAGGAACTCGCCAAGCGCGTGGGTCTCTCGGCGGCGCCGTGCTGGCGGCGACTGCGCCGCCTCGAGCAGGCCGGATTCATCGCAGGCTACGCCACGCTGCTGCGCGCCTCGGCGATCGGGCTGCCCATTCTCGCGTACGCGGTCGTGTCGCTTGAGAATCATCATCCGGAGTCCGTGCGCCAGTTCGATCAGCTGGTGAAAGAGCGCCCCGAGGTGCTCGAGTGCCACTCGATGAGCGGCGCCAACGACTATCTGCTGAGGATCGTCGCGGCGAGCATGGAGGCGTACGAGCATTTCCTGTCCACCCAGCTGCTGCAGCTGGCCGCGGTGCGCTCAGTGAACACCAGCTTCGTGCTGCGCACCAAGAAGTTCACCACCCGCCTGCCCCTTGCCTGAGGCGAAGTGCTGGCACTCGCAGCTGGCCGTGTCGGCGCCTGTGTACCAGAAGGCTGAGCCCGGCAGCCGCACGTCCGCGTGTTGCCAGGCCGAGTGCTGCTCGTTCGCCCAGCGCGCCGCCTCCTGGGGCTTTCCCTGCGCCTTGGCCGCGAGCGTGAGCCCGAAGAGCGACCAGCCGTTACTCGGGTTGCGCCTAAGATCCTCGGTGTAGACCTTTTCAGCGGCTGCCGGCCGATCCATGAGCAACAGCTGCGCGCCCAGCAGGTGGCGCGCCGGAAAGAACCAGTCGGCCGGTTCGTTGTAGGCAAGCGCATCCTCGGCCGCAACAGCCTGCTCCAGGAGCGTGACGGCCTCTGCATCGCGACGCTCGGAAGCGGCGATGCGCGCCGCCACGATCGGCTCGGCGACGGCGATGACGTCCTTGAGACGGTTGTAGCCGGCCAGCGTTTCGGCGGGCACGGCGACGCCGAGCGCGTGCAGTTCGGCGAGCGCCTGGCGCGCCTCATCCACGCGGCCGCGCGCGGCGAGCCCCACGCCCCGCCCGTACAGGTAACCCGCGGTCAGCCCCGGCAGACGCGTGTCCGGGCTCTGCAGAGCGATCAGCTCGTCCCACAGCCCAAAGCGCACCAGCGCTGCGTACTGCTCGGCCAGGCCCCAGCCTGATTGCTGCATCGCGAGCAGCATCGGCACGGGGACCGTCACTGCGAGGTCCTGCACCGCGCTCAGCGTCTCCGCCTTGCGTCCTTCCATCGCGGCCGAGTAGGCGAGGAACGCCTGATTGTGGGCGCGATACATCGCGTAGTAGTCGGGTGGCACCGTCTGCGCCAGATAGGCGTCGTCCGCGGCCACGCCGCGACGGTTGGCCTCGGCGGCCTCCTCGTAGCGGCCGACTCTTTGCATGATGTGCGCGGGCATGTGCTCGAGGTGTCCGGCCGCCGGCATCATCCCGCGCAGGCGCTCTGCGGCCGCGACGGCCTTTTGCGGGGTCGCGGAGGCCTCCATCAGGTGGATGTAATAGTGGTTGGCGCCCGGGTGATTCGGCGCGCGCGCGAGCACGGACTCGAGCCGCGCCTCGATCTCGGGCGTGTCGGAGAGCGAGCGCCCGTCCGGCGTCCACAGCTTCCAGGCGTGTACCGTCATCTGCGCTTCGGCGCACAGGACCTGCACGTCGTCATCGGCGGGAAAGCGCGCCGCCACGCGCTGCATCGCCACGGCGTAAGCCTTCAGAATCCCTTCCGCATCAGCGCCAGCGGGTGCCTGCGGACCCGGGTAGCGCGCCGCCAGTGCACCGATGAGCGCCTGTTCGACCGCCGAAGAGGCGGCGGCGTGCTTTTGCGCCTCCTTCAGAGCATCCCACGCCACGCGGGCGCGCACATCCTCGGTGACCGGGAGGTTGTAGTTTGGTCCCACGGTGAGCGCGACTCCCCAGTAGCAGGCGGCACAGGCCGGATCCAGCTGCGCGGCGCGCGCGAAGGAGCGGGTTGATTCGTCGTGGTTGAAGGCCCACAGCAAGCGCATGCCCTGATCGAAGTAGGCCTGCGCTTCTATCGAGGAGGTGCTGACCGCGCGGTGAAAATTGCCCAAGCCTGCGTACAGCGTCGCACCGCGCGCCCACTCCGCAAGCGTGGCCGGCGGGTGGGCTGCCTCGTGCGCGTGATTGGGCTGCGTGTCTGTGTGCGCGACCGGGGCGAGCGCGAGCATCACGATGAGCAGCGCCGCGCGTCGCATGCAATACCTTACGCG
>DATHLO010000105.1:0-2876 GCA_035488075.1 Steroidobacteraceae bacterium
ATTCATGGCGGCGCCGAGGAGATCCGGCTTGAGGAAATCGAACGCGAGCTCGCCGTGCAGACGCCCGCGGACGAGCCGCTGGTGAAACAGGACCTGCTCGCCCTGCCGCTGCGCGAGGCGCGCGAGCAGTTCGAGCGCGCCTACCTGCAGCAGCAGCTGCTGCTGTGCAGCGGCAAAGTGGGCCAGCTCGCCAAGCGAGTCGGTATGGAACGCACGCACCTGTACCGCAAGCTGCGCTCGCTCGGTGTGGACTTCCGCAACATCAGCGACGACTGACGATCCGCCCAGCCTGACTCATGGCAGTCAGCAGCGACTATCTTCAGTTTATCCTCGAGCAGCTGCACGGCCTGGGCGAGGTGCATGCGCGGCGCATGTTCGGCGCCGCCGGGCTTTACTGCGACGAGATCTTCTTCGGCATCATCAGCGAGGATACGCTCTACCTGCGGGTCGATGAGGCGAGTCGCCCCGACTACACCTCGCGCGGCATGCAGGCATTCAGGCCCTATGCGGACCGGCCCGAGGTCAGCATGACTTACTTTGAGGTGCCGGCGGACGTGTTGGAAGATTCCGCGGAGCTACTGACCTGGAGCCGCCGTGCCCTGGCCAGCAGGGCCACGGGCGCCGCGGCGGTCAAGCCGAAAAAGCGTCGTCCCCGGAGGCTGAAGCGATTGCGCTGACCCGCAGCGACCGACGTGCGGATGTTGATCAGTCGCCTACGCGAATGACGAGCGCATCCACTTCGGCCGCCTGCAGCTGCTTGCGCACTTTGTTCAGTTCATCGAGATTACTTATCGGGCCGATGCGCACGCGGTGCCAGACATCGGCGTCGACCGCGACGCGCTGCACCTTGGCGTCCACCCCCTGCAGCGCGAGCTGTGCGCGCACCCGATTCGCATCCGCCTCGTTGCGGTACGAACCGGCCTGCAGCACGTACACACCGGGCCGCTCGATCTTCGCGGTCGCGGGCAGGTCGCGTTTGACCTCCTTGTCCTTCTCCGGGACCACGACCTCAAAGTTTGGCAGCATCTCGTAGAAGTCGTACTTCTCGGGGCTCTTGCCGGAGCCCGGGCCGCTCGCCTCCGGGTCCGCGCGCGCCGCACGGTGCGGATCCGGGCGCGGGGTGTCGCCGGTCTCCGCGGACTTGTGCACGCGGCTGTAGACGTAGGCAAACGCGACGCTCGCCAGCACCAGCCCGGCGATGAGGCCATAGGCGAACTCGCGCAGACCGCGCACCTTGAGCGCGCGGCGCTGGCTGCCCTTGTAGTCGCGGCCGGTCAGCTTGGCCACAGGTTCGCGCCCTGCGCGCGCAAGGTGCGCGCCCTCACATGCTCTCCGGTGCCGAAACACCGAGCAGCGCAAGCCCGTTGCGCAGCACCTGCTGCACCCCGAGCACGAGCGCCAGGCGCGCATTGCGCAGCGCGGCGTCCTCGACGATGAACTGCTCGGCGTTGTAGTAGGTGTGGAAGGCGTTGGCGAGATCGCGCAGGTAGTGCACCAGCGTGTGCGGGGTGCGGTTGAGCGCCGCCTGTTCGACGAACTCCGGATAGCGGGTGAGGGCACTCAGCACGCCCTGCTCCTGGGGGCTGCCGAGTGCTGCGATCGCCGCCAGTCCCGGCGCGCGCTCGAAGGAGAGCCCGCGCGCGAGCAGCTGCTTCATGACGCTCGCGACGCGCGCGTGCGCGTACTGGATGTAGTACACCGGATTCTCGTTGGTGCGCGACTTGGCGAGCTCCAGGTCGAAATCGAGCGGCTGCTCGTGACTGCGCATCAGGTAGAAGAAGCGGGCGGCGTCGTTGCCGACTTCCTCGCGCAGCTGGCGCAGCGTCACGAACTGCGCCTCGCGCTTGCCCATCGGGATCTTCTGCGTGCCGCGGAACAGACTCACGAACTGAATGAGCGGCGCTTCCAGGCACTCCCCCGGTTGTCCCATGGCGATGAGGCCGGCGCGCACGCGCGCAACGTAGCCGTGGTGGTCGGCGCCGAGCACATCGATGAGGCGCCGGAAGCCGCGCTCGCACTTGGCGAGGTGGTAGGCAATGTCGGAGGCAAAGTAGGTCTTTTGGCCGTTCTCACGCACCACCACGCGATCTTTCTCGTCGCCAAACTCACTGGCGCGGAACCACACGGCACCGTCGCGGCGCTCAAGTCGCCCCTGCGCCTCAAGCACCGCGAGCGCATGATCGATGGCACCGCTCGCGGCGACCGCGCGCTCGGAAGTCCAGTGCTCGAATACCACGCCAAACTCGGTGAGGTCCTCGCGGATGTCGGCGAGCATCTGCGTCAGCGACAGCTCGAGCACCTGCTCGAAGCCATCCGCACCGAGCAGCGCGCGCGCGCGCGCAATCAGGGCATCGATATAGGCTTCCTTGTCGCCCGCCGGCGCATCCGCTGGCAGGTGTGCGAGGACCGCAGCCGCCGGGCGTCGCAGGGCCTCCCCGACGCTCGCGCGCAGCTGCTGCGCCAGGGGGCGCACGTAATCGCCGCGGTAGCCGTTCTCGGGAAACGGCAGCTCCTCGCCGTAGCCTTCGAGGTAGCGCACCCAGGTGCTCGCCGCGAGGATGTCCATCTGCCGCCCGGCATCGTTGATGTAGTACTCGCGTTCGACGCTGAAGCCGACCGCCCTGAGGATGTTGGCGAGCGTCGCACCGTAGGCGGCCTGGCGGCCATGGCCGACGTGCAGCGGACCGGTGGGATTGGCGGACACAAACTCAAGCAGCACCCGCTCGCCGGCCCCGAGCGTGCTCTCGCCGTACTTCGCGCCGCGCGCATGAATGCTGGCAAGTTCGCGCGCGTAGGCCTCCGGAGCGAGGTGGAAGTTGATGAAGCCGGCGCCGGCGACTTCGGTACGCGCCACGAGCGCACTGGCGGGCAAGGCC
>DATHLO010000106.1:0-7440 GCA_035488075.1 Steroidobacteraceae bacterium
CGAGCGCGCTTTGCTGTTCGGCGGTGAGCGTGCCGGTGAGATCGGTCACGCGCGCGCTGAGCTTCGGGATAGCCAGCAACCCCTGGGCGAGCGCATTCAGGCCGAGGCCGATGAGCCACAGCAGCGCAAAGCCCGCCAGCAGGCGGGCGCGGCGCGCGCTTCGGGTCATTTCGTCGGTTGCGGCGGCGGAGTCGCGGCAGGCGAACCGGGCGTGGAGGTGTCAAAGCTCACGGTGGGCGCCGTGGAGATGGCTTGCTCATTCGCGACCGTGAAGTTCGGTTTCACCTGGTAGCCGAACATCTTCGCCGTGAGATTCACCGGGAACTGCCGCACGGTGACGTTGTAGTCCTGCACCGCCTGGATGTAGCGGTTGCGCGCGACGGTGATGCGATTCTCCGTGCCCTCGATCTGCGACTGCAGATCGCGGAAGTTCTGGTCCGACTTCAGCTGCGGGTAATTCTCGGTCACCGCGAACAGGCTCTTCAGAGCACCGGTCAGCTGGTTTTGCGCGGCCTGGTATTTCTGAAAGAGCTCCGGATTGTTGAGCACTTCCGGAGTCACCTGGATGGAGCCGACTTTGGCGCGTGCTTCGGTGACCTCGACGAGCACCCGCTGTTCCTGCGCGGCATAGCCCTTCACGGTGTTCACGAGGTTCGGAATGAGATCCGAGCGGCGCTGATACTGGTTCACCACCTCCGACCAGGCAGCCTTCACGCCCTCATCCTTCTGTTGCAGGGAGTTGTAGCCACAGCCCGAGAGGCAGAGCAGCGCCAAAGCAAGTAACGCATACGACCAGGCACGCATCGAACTTCTCCTTGATGTTTTCGGCCCCGCCCCATGCCGGGGGACGTGAATTGTCACATGGCGGGGAAAGCGGCGTCGATTTTCGGGGCTGCGGGCCCGGTTTTGCGGGCCGCAGCGCCGCGCTGCAGCAGCGCGGCGGGCTCTCGGGAGTCAGGGGCGGGATCCGGGGCCAAAAAAAACCCCAGGTTTTGAGGCCTGGGGTTGGTAAGGGCGGACCTTCGATGAAGGGAAGGAAGTCCGCCAGGGGATACGTCAGTGCAATCGTGCCCAGTGCAGGATCCGGATGTCCTCCGAGTCCAGGTCAAAGCTCTGTGCCAGGAGCGCGCGCAGCTCACGGTTCGCCCGGGTCTGCGTCAGCGGCTCCCGCAGCTCCACTACACCGCTCCACTCGTTACCAGATCCGGCGCTCCGGGCCTTGCTGGGGTGGGTGACAAAGTGCGTGTAGTACTTAGTAGCCACGACTTGCAGGTTAGTAGCGTGGCGGCGGCAGCGTCCGTGAGATATTCCACAGAAAGCCGGACTTCGGTAAAAGGGAGTGCGACATAATTCACAGGATTTCGCCTTATGGGGCGCTTTCGGGCGCGTGAACCGGCCGGCTCCAAATACATCACGCGCCGCGGCGAGCAGCGCCTGCGGGCGGAACTGCAGCAGCTGTGGCGCGAGGAGCGCCCGCGCCTCACCCAGGCGGTCGCCGCGGCCGCCGCCCAGGGGGATCGCTCCGAGAACGCCGAGTACCTCTACGGCAAGCGCCGTTTGCGGGAGATCGACCGCCGGGTGCGCTTCCTGCGCAAGCGCCTCGAGGGAATGGTGGTGGTGGAGCAGCGCCCGGCTGATCCGCGCCGGGTTTTCTTCGGGGCGTGGGTGCGGCTCGAAGCCGAGGACGGCAGGCAGGAGCGCTACCGCATCGTCGGTCCGGATGAGTTCGACCTGGAGCCCGGCTACATCAGCATGGATTCCCCGCTCGGGCGCGCGCTCCTCACGCGGCGGCTCGACGATCAGGTGACCCTGGAGGCCCCCGGCGGCAGCCGGCTCCTGGTGATTGTCGGGATCGAGTACGAGGAGCGCGCCTGAGCGGCGTCGCTACCAGATGACCCGGACGTTCTTGAACTGCCAGGGATCGGTCTTGTCCAGATCCTCGGTAAAGAGCCGCTCGCGCTCGTGCAGCGGCGTCCACTCCGTGTACTCACCGGCCACCGGGCCCAAGTAGGGCATGCAGATCTCAAGGTTGCGGCGGAAATCCATCTCGTCCGGCTCCACCACGCCCAGATTCGGATTCTCCATGGCCCAGATCGCCCCCGCGAGCACCGCGGCGCACACCTGGAGGCTCGTGGCGTTGTTGTAGGGGGCGAGCTTGCGCGCCTCCTCGATGGACAGCTGCGAGCCGTACCAGTAGGCGTTCTTCTTGTGCCCCGCGAGCAGTACGCCGAGCTCGTCGACACCGCTGGTGATCTCGTCCATGAGGATGCGCTGGCGCTCCTGCTGCACGTAGTTGCGCCCGGCCAGCTCGTGCACGGACATGACGGCCGAATCGCACGGGTGATAAGCGTAGTGAACCGTCGGGCGATAGGCGATCTGCATGCCCTCACGCACCGTGAAGTAATCGGCGATCGAGATCGCCTCCCCGTGGGTGATGCAGAAGCCGTAGAAATGACCCGCCTTGGGCGTCCAGGTGCGCACGCGCGTACCCGCGCCCGGCTGCGTCAGGTAGATCGCGGCCAGGCAGCCGGAGTCGTGCCGCTTGCCGTCGCGCGGGAAGTTGCGCTCGTGGCTGCCCCAGCCCATCTCGCTCGGCTGGCAGCCCTCGCTCACGAAGCCGTCCACCGACCAGGTATTGACGAACTCCCCCATGAGTTTGGGTTTGTTGGACACCTGCGAGTCGCGCTCGGCGATGTGCACAACCTTGACGCCCAGGCGACGTGCGAGCGCCGCCCACTCCTCGCGCGAGCCGGGATGGCCGGCGTCGACCTGGGTGTCAGCGGCGATATTGAGCAGCGCCTGCTTCATCAGGTGCGACACGAGGCCCGGGTTGGCGCCGTGGGTGAGCACGGCGGTGGGGGCGCGTGCGTTGCCGGCGCGCAGCGCGAGGGCTTCCTCGCGCAGCGCGTAATTGGTGCGCTTGCCGGCGGATACGGTCGGGTCGGTGTAGCCGCCCGGCCACGGCTCGATGCAGGTGTCGAGGTACATCGCGCCCCGCTCCCAGCACAGCTTGACGAGGGCGATACTGGAGACCTCGACCGAGACATTGATCAGGAAGTCGCCGCGCCCGAGGAGCGGATTCAGTACGCGGCGGTAGCTCTCGCGCGTCAGGCGCTCCTTGACGAACTTGATGCCGTACTTGGCGGCCTCCTCGCTCCCCTTGTCCTCGGCCGTGATAATCGTGATGCGATCGGGCGTGATGCCGATGTGGCGCAGCAGGAGCGGCAGCACGCCCTGGCCGATGCTGCCGAATCCGACCAACAGAATGCGCCCCGGAAACTCGACATGGATCTTATGGCTGTTGCTCATGATTACCGCTTTAAGCAGTCCTCGAGAAGTCGCGCGGCATGCGCGTTCCCGAAGCGTACCAAGTCAGGGCGGCGCCGCTCAATTTTCCCGACGCACGGCGTCGCCCGGCGGCGTCAGTTCTCACGCCAGTGCGGTGGATAGGTGCGCTCGTAGCCCGGTTGTGCGGCAACGCGCGCGAGCCAGCGACCCAGCGCCGGGTAGTTGACCTCCAACGGCATGAAGCGCGAGGAGAGCGCTGCGGCTTGCGGCTTCTCCAGCGCGCGCTTGAGCAGCTGGATGCCGGGGAAGATCACCATGTCGACCGCCGAGTAGGAATCCCCCACGATCCACTCGGATTTGGACAGCCGCGCTTCAATCGTGCGCGCTTCGCTGGCGACGGCGTGCATCGCGGCGGTGATCTCATCGGCACCCAGATCGGCCTTCTCGAAAAAGATCGCGCGGGCGATCTTGGTGACGTTCGGCTCGATGTACGCCTGGTACTCGCAGATCACGCGCATGATGGTGCCGGCTTCCTCGGCAGTGCGCCCGAGGATCGGCGGCTGCGGGTACTTGCGCTCCAGGTAGTAAAGGATCGCGAGCGATTCGAAACACACGTAGTCGCCGTCCTTGAGCACCGGGACGCGGCCGCGCGGGTTGAGCGCGAGCATGTGCGGGGACTTGTGTTCCTGCTTGGAGAACTGCAGCAAATGGCCGACGTAGGGCAGACGCTTGAACTCAAGCGCCAGGAGCACGCGCCACGCGAAGGGACTGCCGCTGCCCCAGAAAACCTCGATTGCCATCGTGCCTCCGCGCGCCGGGGATGGCGGCGATTGTAACGACAACCGCTCAGCGCCGAAAATGCATCGCGCGCGGGCGCGCTTTCGGAGGTCACCATGCCAAGCACACTGATCGAGCCGCAGGCTCTCCTCGCCCACCTGGGCGACCCGGACTGGGCGATCATCGACTGCCGCTTCGACCTCGCACGCCCCGCATGGGGCGCCAGCGCCTGGGCGGCGGGTCACATCCCCACGGCGCTCTATGCCGAGCTGGATGGCGATCTGGCGCTCGCCCCCGGCCCCGGCACCGGGCGTCATCCGCTGCCGGAGATCGAGGCGCTCACCGCAACGTTCGGGCGGCTCGGCATCGATGAGCAGGTCCAGGTGATCGCCTACGACCAGGGCGCGGGCACGTTCGCCGCACGCCTGTGGTGGCTGCTGCGCTGGCTCGGCCATGAGCAGGTGGCGCTGCTCAACGGCGGCTTCGCCGCCTGGGAACGTGCCGGGCTGCCGGTGACGAGCACCAAGACGCCGCGCGCGGCGCGCGCGTTCAGTGTGCGCGCCTCAGCGGCGCTGCCGGTGAGCAGCGCTCAGGTCGCCGACTTAGTCGCGCAGGGGGTGTTCGAGCGCGGTGAGATGCATCTGATCGATGCACGGGCGGCGGACCGCTTTGCCGGGGAAAACGAGACGCTCGATCCGATCGCCGGTCACGTCCCGGGCGCGCGCAATCACCCCTATGCGCACAACCTCGCACCCGACGGACGGTTTCTTGAGCCGCGCGAGCTGCGCCAGCGCTGGGAGAAGACGCTCTCGGGGCAGCCGGCGGCGCGCGCCATCGCCATGTGCGGTTCGGGCGTCACCGCCTGCCACAACCTGCTCGCGCTCGAGGTGGCAGGACTCCCCGGGGCGCGCCTGTACGCGGGCTCCTGGAGCGAGTGGATCCGTGATCCGAGCCGCGCGATCGCGCGCGGACCGTAACCGTTGCCGTGCACGGCCCTCTTACTTGACACGCAATTTTGATATAACGCGCCGTGGCCGCAGATCCCAAGACTGCCGTTAACGGCAATCGCAAATTCAACCCCGCACAGCCCTGGGGCATCGCCGACTCGCGCGAGCTGTACAACGTGCAGGCCTGGGGCAAGGGCTATTTCAGCGTCAACGCCGCCGGCCACGTGGTCGTGCGTCCCGACACGACCGAGGGGCGCGAGATCGACCTGTACGAGGTCGTCGAGGGACTCGAGGCACGCGACCTGACAACCCCGGTGGTGGTGCGCTTCTCGGACATCCTGGCGCATCGGCTGCGCCGCCTGCACGACTCCTTCGCCCAGGCGATCATCGAGAACGACTACAAGAACCGCTACGCCGCCGTCTTTCCCATCAAGGTGAACCAGCAGCGCCTGGTGGTGGAGGAGGTCTACCGCTACGGCAAGGAGTTTGGCTTTGGCCTGGAGGTGGGCTCGAAGCCCGAACTGCTCGCGGTGATGGCGATGACGGAAAACGCCTCCGAGCGCCTCATCATCTGTAACGGCTTCAAGGACGACAGCTACATCGAGGCGGTCACCTTCGCGACCAAGCTCGGCCGCACCATCATCCCCGTGGTCGAGAACTTCGAGGAGCTCGGACTCATCCTCAAGCACGCGCACAGCTCCCAGGTGCGGCCGCGCATCGGCGTGCGCGTCAAGCTCTTCAGCGAGGGATCCGGGCGCTGGAGCGCCTCGGCGGGTGATAAGTCCAAGTTCGGTCTGTTCATCACCGAGATCCTCGAGCTGTTCCAGGTGCTCAAGAGCCACGACATGCTCGATTGCCTGCAGCTCGTGCACTGTCATCCGGGCAGTCAGCTGCAGGACATCCGCCGCGTGAAGGAAGCGATCAACGAGCTCGCGCACGTGTACGCGGAGCTCAAGCTCATGGGCGCCGGGCTGCAGTACATTGACGTCGGCGGCGGCCTCGGGGTCGACTACGACGGCAGCGGCACGAACTTCTCCTCCTCGATGAACTACACGCTCACCGAGTACGCCAACGATGTGGTCTATCGCATCGCGAGCGTGTGCAAGGCGCGCGACATCCCGCACCCGATGATCGTGAGCGAGTCCGGGCGCGCGATCGCCGCCTATCACAGCGTGCTCATCTTCGACACGCTCGGTTCCTCGGCGCTCGACAAGTTCCGCGTCACCGGCGATCCGGCGCTGGACTACCAGGGGAACGAGGAGCTGCCGCAACCGGTGCACGATCTGTTCGATGCCTACCGCACCGTGAGCGAGCGGCGCCTGGTGGAGTGCTACCACGACGCCCTCACCGCGCGCGAACAGGTGCTGCAGATGTTCAATCTCGGGCTGCTGTCGCTCGAGTTCCGCGGGCTCGCCGAACGGCTCTACTGGGCGACCTGCGCCAAGATCCGTGACGTGTGTCGCAAGCTCGAGCGCTTACCCGAGGAACTCGAGGATCTTGAGTCGATCCTCTCGGACAACTACTTCTGCAATTTCTCGGTATTCCAGTCGCTGCCCGACAGCTGGGCCATCGAGCAGCTGTTCCCGATCATGCCGATACACCGCCTGGATGAGCGTCCTACACGCACTGCCGTGCTCGCCGACATCACCTGCGACTCGGACGGCAAGATCGATCATTTCGTGTCGCTGCGCGACGTGAAGCGCACGCTCGAGCTACACGAACTGAGGCCTGGGGAGAAGTATTACCTGGCCGCGTTCCTCGTGGGCGCCTACCAGGAGACCCTGGGGGACCTGCACAACCTCTTCGGCGACACGCACGTGGTGCACGTGCGCCTGCACGATGAGGGTGGCTGGTGGATCGAGGAGATCGTCAAGGGCGACACCGCCAACAAGGTGCTCGAGTACATGGAGTATGACGTCGCGGAGCTGTACCCGGCGCTCGCGCGCGACTGCGAGCGCGCCATTCGTGACGGTCGCATGACGCTCGCGGAGAGCCAGGCCCTCAAGCGCTTCTACGAGAGCGAACTCGAAGGCTACGCGTACCTCGAGCCGCCGGGCGCCTAGAGTGACTTTGACGCACGTGACTTGGGTGGGGTTGCGCGCGAGTGGCCCGCGCCGAGCTCACTCGAGCCCGGTGTGTCCCATGAGCGCGAGCGCGCCGAGCACCAGGAAAGCGACGGCGGCCAGGCGGTTCACGAGCTTGATCGGAATGCGGTTCGCGGCCGCGCCACCGAGGAATACCACGGGGACGTTGGCGAGCAGCATGCCGAGTGTCGTGCCACACACCACCGGCAGGAGCTGCTGGTACTTGGCGGCCAGCGCCACGGTGGCCAGCTGGGTCTTGTCGCCGATCTCGGCCAGAAAGAACGCGATCAGGGTCGTACCGAAGGCCCCGAACCGCGACGGCTTGGCCTCCCCTTGCGGCGCCT
>DATHLO010000107.1:0-7239 GCA_035488075.1 Steroidobacteraceae bacterium
TGCGTGAGGTTGGCGACGACCGGCTCCGCGGCGCCGCGCACGTTCGAGCGGTACAGTGCCGTGCGCCGCGGCAGCACCTCGGTGACATGCACTTCCTCGTGGTGCGCATCGAGCCGGCAGCGCACCTGATCGCCGCATACGATCGTCAGGGCGCGGCCGAAAGGGCGCGCGCGCAGCTCGGTACCGGCAGCCGTGCGTACCCGCAGATGGCGGCCGAAAGCGGCAATTACGCGTCCATCGACGGTCTCGACCATGGCGGTTCGCCTGCGGGCCTCTGCTACACTGCGCTACGGGTTTGCGCTGTTCGCACGCTACCACCACCCAAGCTCACATGCCGAGCGCCGAGAATCTCATCTGGATCGACCTGGAGATGACGGGTCTGAAAACCGACTCCGATTCGATCATCGAGATCGCAACCGTCATCACCGACAAGGAGCTCAGCGTCATCGCCGACGGCCCGGTGCTGGCGATTCATCAGAGCGATGAGGTACTCGCACGCATGGACGCGTGGAACCAGCGCCAGCACGGCTCCTCGGGACTGCTGACACGGGTACGCGCCAGCCAGGTCACGCTCGCCGAGGCGCAGCGGCGCACCTTGGAGTTCCTCACGCCCCTGGTCGATGCCGGCGTCTCGCCGATGTGCGGCAACAGCATCTGCCAGGACCGGCGCTTTCTTGCGCGCCTGATGCCCGAACTCGAGCGCTACTTTCACTACCGCAACCTCGATGTCAGCACGCTCAAGGAGCTCGCCCGGCGCTGGGCGCCCCAGGTGTCCGAGGGCTTCGCGAAGCAGGGCGCGCACCTGGCCAACGCCGACATCCACGAGTCGATCCGGGAGTTGCGCCACTACCGCGCCAAACTCTTCGCGCCGGCCTACAGCGGCGGCCCCTGAGAGCGGTGAGCGGCCTCAGGCGGGCTTTGCGGCCGGGGGCGCCGGCTGAGCGAGGAACAGCCAGGTCTCCACCACGGTATCCGGGTTGAGCGACATGCTCTCGATGCCCTGCTCGAGCAGCCAGCGGGCCAGATCCGGATGATCCGAGGGCCCCTGGCCACAGATGCCGACGTACTTACCGTGGCGGCGGCAGGCCTCGATCGTCATCGATAGGAGCTTGCGCACCGCCGCGTCGCGCTCATCGAAGTAGCGCGCCACGGTCGCCGAGTCGCGATCGATCCCAAGCGTCAGCTGCGTCATGTCGTTCGAGCCGATCGACATGCCGTCGAAGTACTCAAGATATTCATCGGCGAGCAGGGCGTTCGTGGGCAGCTCGCACATCATGATGAGCTTCAGATCCAAGGTGCCGCGCCCGAGCCCGTTCGCGGCCAGCAGCTGCGTCACCTCGCGCGCCTCGGCGACGCTGCGCACGAACGGCACCATCACCTGCACGTTAGTGAGGCCCATCGTCTCGCGCACGCGCTTGAGCGCGCGGCACTCGAGCTCGAAGCAGGGACGAAAGCCCGCGTCCGTGTAGCGCGAGGCGCCGCGGAAGCCGAGCATCGGGTTCTCCTCGTGCGGCTCATAGCGCGCACCGCCGATGAGGTTCGCGTACTCGTTGGACTTGAAGTCCGAGAGGCGCACAATCACCGGCTCGGGCGCGAACGCCGCGGCGATCTGCGCGACACCCTCGGCGAGCTTTTCCACGTAAAAGCTGACCGGGTCCGCGTAGCCGGCGATCTGCGTGCGGATCTGCTCCTGCAGCTCCCCGTCCAGGCGGTCAAATTCCAGCAGCGCCCGCGGATGCACGCCGATCATCCGATTGATGATGAACTCCAGCCGCGCGAGTCCCACGCCATTGTGCGGTATGGCGGCAAAGTCGAAGGCGCGGTCGGGATTGCCGACGTTCATCATGATCTTGAGCGGCAGCTTCGGCAGCGAATCAAGCTCGATCTGCTTGCGCTCGAACTCGAGCAGCCCCTCGTAGACGTGCCCGGTGTCGCCCTCGGCACAGGACACCGTGACTTCCTCACCCTCGCTGATTTTCTGCGTGGCGTCCCCGCAGCCGACGACTGCCGGAATCCCGAGTTCGCGGGCGATGATCGCCGCGTGACACGTGCGCCCGCCGCGGTTGGTGACGATGGCGGCGGCGCGCTTCATGACCGGCTCCCAGTCCGGATCGGTCATGTCGGCCACCAGCACATCACCGCTTTGCACGCGCGCCATCTCGCTGGCGTTGCGGATCACGCGCGCCGCGCCCGCGCCGATGCGCTGGCCGATGCTGCGCCCGGTGGCGAGCACCCGGGAGGTGCCCTTGAGCGCGTAGCGCTGGATGGTGCGTCCGGCGCGGCTTTGCACCGTCTCCGGACGCGCCTGCAGGATGTAGATGCTGCCCGAGGCGCCATCACGCGCCCACTCGATGTCCATCGGCCGTCCGTAGTGCTCCTCGATGATGAGCGCCTGGCGGGCGAGCAGGATGAGGTCCGCGTCGCTCAGGCAAAAGCGCTGCCGCTCCGCTTCCGGGACTTCCACCGTCTGCACGCGCTCCACGGAGCCCTCCGGCGCGTACACCATCTTCACCGCCTTGCCGCCGAGGTTGCGCCGCAGCACCGGGTACTTGCCCGAGCGCAGCGCCGGTTTGTACAGATAAAACTCGTCCGGGTTGACCGCCCCCTGGACCACCGTTTCGCCGAGTCCCCAGGAGGCGGTGATGAAGACCACATCGCGGAAGCCGGAGTCCGTGTCGAGGGTGAACATCACACCACTTGCGCCGAGGTCGCTGCGCACCATGTGCTGCACGCCGGCCGAGAGCGCCACGCCGCTGTGGTCAAAGCCCTGGTGCACGCGATACGAAATCGCGCGATCGTTGAACAGTGAGGCGAATACCTCATGCACCGCGCGCAGCACCCCCGCCTCACCACGCACGTTGAGGAAGGTCTCTTGCTGGCCGGCGAAGGAAGCCTCGGGCAGGTCCTCCGCGGTGGCCGAGGAGCGCACCGCGACCGCGATGTCCGCGCCGTCTGACATCACGCGCAGCTGCTGCAGCACCGCCTGCTCGAATGCCGGCGGCAACGGGGTCGCGATGATCCACTGGCGGATGCGCGCACCGGTGGCGGCGAGCTTGGTCACGTCATCGACGTCGAGGCTGGCGAGCTCGGCGCGGATGCGCGCATCCAGGCCCCCCTGCTTGAGGAACTCGCGGTAGGCCTGCGCGGTCGTGGCAAAGCCCCCGGGTACCTGCACCCCCAGGCGTGTGAGCGAGCTGATCATCTCCCCGAGGGAGGCGTTCTTGCCGCCGACGGTCTCGACGTCGCGCATGCCCAGCTGCCCGAAGGGGATGACAAATGCGTTCAAGGATGCTCCTTGCGGTCGAAGGCGGGTGCTTGCGAGCGCCCGTCCGCGGTGAAACACTGCGGCCTCCTCGCCGCAGCCGCGAAAGTATGCCAAGCCGTGAGCCGTCGAACCGTTTTTTTTGTCTCTGACCAGACCGGCGTGACCGCGGAAACGCTGGGCCACAGTCTCATGACGCAGTTCGAGGGCCTGGAATTTCGGGCGCTGACTTTGCCATTTGTGTCTGACCTTGACAAGGCGCACGAGGTGGTCCGCCGCATCAACCGCACGGGCGAGGAGGCGGGGCTGCGCCCGATCGTATTCAGCACACTGGTGCAGGATGAACTGCGCGAGGTGGTGCTCGGGGCGAACGCGCTGTTCCTGGATCTGTTTTCCGCGTTCGTGGGCCCGCTTGAGCGGGAACTCAACACGCGCTCGACACACCGTGCCGGCCGCGCCCACGGCATCGCCGACCTGGCCGCCTACACCACGCGCATCAACGCCACCAATTTCGCCCTCGCCAACGATGACGGCATCGGCGGGGACTACGCGCACGCGGATGTGGTGCTGATCGGCGTGTCGCGTGTCGGCAAGACCCCAACGTGCGTCTACCTCGCGCTGCAGTACGGGGTGTTCGCAGCGAACTATCCACTCACCGAGGAGGATCTTGAGGCCGGGCACCTGCCGGCGCGGCTCGAGCCGTTTCGCAGCAAACTCTACGCGCTCACGATCCGGCCGGAGCGGCTGCAGCAGATCCGTAACGAGCGCCGCCCGGAAAGCCGTTACTCTTCACGCCAGCAGGTGCAGTATGAGTTGCGCACGGCGGAGGCGCTGTTTGCGCGCTATGCCATTCCGTGCCTCGAGACGACCGAAACCTCGATCGAGGAGATCGCGAGCCGCATTCTCAACACGACCGGGATCGAGCGGCGCCTGCGGCCTTAAGAGTCCAAAGCGCTCACCTGAGTTACGTATTGTGGCATGACGCACAGCGTGTGTGTGCGCCCCGGTAACATCGCACGGATTTTGCAAGCACTCCGGCGCGCCAAGCGCGTTAAATCCGCGCGCTGATCGACTTGCAGCGCAAGCTTCGTGCGTTATAGTCGGGTGGTGCTCGTTACCGATACACGAACGATCGTTTCCTGGCGTGCGCGGCCGCGCAGCTTCGTCGCGCTCATGGGTCTTTACGAGAGCAATTTCATCCGCCTCGGCTGGCTCGCCGGGGAATTGCAGGCGCTCAGCGGGGATTACGCCTCGCGCGTGCCTGCGGATTGTGATCTTGTTCTCAGCGTGACGGAGCGCTCAGCCTATACCAGCACCGTCAGCCTCACCTACCTGCTCGCCGATGAGCACGGCGCCCTCAAGTACCCGGATATGCGCGTACGCATCTACCACGACGCCCGCCTCGTCGAGGCGCAGCAATGGGCGCACGTTCACACTCAGCCGCATTTACGGGCCCTGCGCAGCCGCGCGGAGCGTGAACTGGATCAGCGTTGGGCCCGCAACATGATGTTAAACAAGTGGCTGGAATACTGCGTGGAGCGCGGTCATCGCTTCTCAGCCCGCACGGAGTCCGCAACCGGCGCTTGAGAAGGGGCGGTCCGCCGCCGCATCTCTCATGAAGGCGCTGCGACAACTCGGATTTCTCAAGCTCAGCCTACGCCCGGAGCGCGCACCCGATGAGGATCATCGGGTGCTCGAGCTGTTTCGCAACCGTGCGGAACTGAAAAAGGCGTACGGCGGGCTGCAGGAAGAGACCTTCCGGCTCAAGGACCTGATCAAGCAGCAGGAGGGGGCGACGCAGCGCGCGCAGGAGATGCTGAACACGCTCGAGGCGCGTCTCGGCACTCCGGAGACCGCCTACGGCGCGCTCGTTTTTTATCAGCTGCGGCGCCTGTGGCAGTCGGGGCGTGAACTGCTCACGCAGTTCGTCGCGGATCTGGCGCGGCAGCAGGATGAGCGCGAGCGGCGCGTGCACCTCGCCCAGTACAATCGGGCCCAGTTCGCCAAGCGCCAGAGCGCACAGAAGCAGATCGACGCGGCGCAGGCGCTGCACGGGCGCTCCGCGGCGCGCGTCGAGGAACTGCTGAGCGAGCGCGCACGCCTCACGCGCTTCTGGCACTACTTCCGGCGCCGTGCGCTCGAGCGGCGCAGCCACGCAGCGCACACGCAACTTAACGAGGCGCAGGCCGCGCTCGATCAGGCGCAGGCCGCGCTCGAGGAAATCGGCCGCGAGAACCCCCCCGAGTTCTCCGGGCTCTCCCTCGGAGCGCGCCGCGCCATCAATATGGCCGCGATCGCCTATGCGGAGGCGCTGTGCCTGCGCGTGGCGACGCTGAAGACCCCGTTGGTCGCGCTGGCGCACGAGGCCACAGCTCAGCGCGAGGCGGGCGACAGCTATGGCACGCCGCAGGAATGCGTGCTGCTCATGGGGCAGATCACGCGCGCGCAAACCCTGCTCGCCGCGCGTGGCGGACTGGCCGAGGAGATCCGCGCGCGCAGTGAGCGGCTGCAGCGCGTCGTGCGCTATCGCACGCCGAACGAGGCCTCGCCGCTGGCTGACTCGATTGCCTTTAGCGAGGGCGACATTCTCGAGCTGGCGCCACTCGGGGCCGACGCGCAGCGCTTGCCCAACGTGCTCGCCGAGGACACCTGGGATTTATTCCGCGTGCTGCTGCGCTGAGGGCGCAGCGCGCGCCGCCTTCGGCTGGCTCGGCTGGCCGATGGGTGAACGCGCCCCGGTGACCACATCCGCCATCACCTGGCTTGCCTGATCGAGCACGACGTCGGTCGTGTCCTTGGCCTTATCCAGCTCCTCGATGCTCTTGAACGCCGGCAGATTCTTGGCCGCGCGCCGACTGTTCTCACGCTCCAGGCGCTCCTTGTCGATGCGCGTGCGCTCCTCGCGCCGCACCTTGAGGTTGAGCGATACGATCTTCTGCTCGCGCACCGAATCGAGCGCGGCGATGTCGGACATCAGCCACTTGTAATCCGGGTCGTGCTGTGCGCGCGCGTCTTCCTCGGTGGCGAGCACCGCCACGGGCGGCGCGGCGGCGGTGGATGCGCTCGCCTTGAAGGGCACCCCGGCGATGCGGTCCCAGGGGAGGGCTGATTCCAGCGCGCTCTCGCCGATCTCCTTGGTGTCGATGGCGGAGGCGAGCGGCACGTCCGGTTCCACGCCGCGGTGCTGGGTGCTCTCGCCCGTGACGCGGTAGAACTTGCCGATCGTGACCGTGAGCTGCCCGTTGGTGGGCTTGGCGGCGAAGCGATCGAGCGGCATCAGGCTCTGCACCGTGCCCTTGCCGAAGGTCGTCTGGCCAATAATGAGGCCGCGGTGATAGTCCTGGATGGCGCCGGCAAAGATCTCCGACGCCGAGGCGCTCAGTCGGTCCACGAGGACCGCGAGCGGTCCGCTGTAGGCGGCGGACGTTTCGGGGTCATCGAGCACTTCGAGCCGTCCGGTGGTGTCGCGTACCTGCACCACCGGTCCGTGGTCGATAAACAGGCCGGTGAGTTCGGTAGCTTCCGGCAGGTAGCCGCCACCGTCATTGCGCAGATCCAGTACCAGGCCATCGATGTTCTCGGCCTTCAGCTCCTGCAACAGCTTCGCCACATCGCGCGTGGTGCTGCGGTAGTTCTTGTCCCCGGCGCTCTCGGCGGCAACATCGCGGTAGAACCCGGGCACCGTGATGATGCCGATCTTCAGGCTCTTGCCGTTGCGCGCCACGGTGCGCACTTCCTTGTGGGCCGCCTGGGCCTCGAGGGTGACTTGGTTGCGCGTGAATTCGAGCACCTTCTCGGGTGTGCCGGGCGCAGCGCCCGGTGCCAGCACCTGCAGGCGCACCAGCGTGCCGGCCTTGCCGCGAGTCAGCTGCACGACATCGTCCAGGCGCATGCCGATGACGTCGGTGAAGGGACCGTCCTTGCCCTGGCCGACACCGGTGATGCGGTCGTTGATGCTGAGCGTGCCGGCCACCGCC
>DATHLO010000108.1:0-6116 GCA_035488075.1 Steroidobacteraceae bacterium
CATCGTCGATTTCCACGTCCTCCGCGGCAACGGTCGCGGCGGCAACGCCCGGAATCACGGTGACCGGTACCTTGCGACGCGGCGGCGGCTTGCGGCCGCCGCGGGCGGACGGGGACTGCGGCGGGCGGCGCCTCCTCGGCATCCAGATCCTCGTCCTCGGTCGCCAGCTCCTCGACCACGGCACCGGCGGGCGCCTTGAGCGGGGCGACCTTGCGTCGCGCGGGGGCCTTCTTGCGCACCGTCGCCTGCGGGCGCTGCCGGCCGCGCGCGGCTTTCTTGCGCGGGTTGCCCGCCTCGTCGAGCTCCACGAACTCGTCCTCGCCGACCGCCACCTGGGGCACCGACTGCCTGCCCTCGAGCACCGCATCGGCGATGCCGGCGGCATACAGCTGGATGGCGCGCATGGCGTCGTCGTTGCCGGGAATCACGTAATCGATGCCGTCGGGCGAGCAATTGGTGTCGACGATGGCGACCACCGGGATGCCGAGCTTCTTCGCCTCGTGGATGGCGATGTTCTCGTGCCCCACGTCCACGACGAACAGCGCATCCGGGAGCGACTCCATGTTCTTGATGCCGCCCAGGCTTCTTTCCAGCTTGTCCATCTCGCGCCGCAACTGCGTCGCTTCCTTCTTGCCGCGCTTGTCGAGGGCGCCGGAGCCGGCGAGCTCGGTCAGCTCGGCGAGGCGCTTGATCGACTGGCGGATGGTCTTGAAGTTGGTGAGCATGCCGCCCAGCCAGCGCTGGTTTACGAACGGCTGCGAGGAGCGCTCCGCTTCCTTCTGAATGGACTCGCGCGCCGAGCGCTTGGTGCCCACGAACAGCACCGTGCCGCCGTCGGCGATCACGCCCTTGATGAAGTTCGCCGCCTCCGCATACATCGGCTGCGTCTTCTCAAGATTGATAATGTGGATTTTGTTGCGCTCACCGAAGATAAAAGGGGCCATCTTCGGGTTCCAGAAGCGGGTTTGATGTCCGAAATGGACTCCCGCCTCCAGCATCTGTCGCATGGACACGCCGGGCATGAAAAACTCCTTGTGGGTTAAGCCTCCGCGCATCCCCGTGACCATCCTAGAAGAGCCCTCGCAGGGCCTAAGAGGACACCCAGTCACTAAGGATCGTGATGCGCGTGTGGGTTGCGTTGCCAAAAAAGGCCGCGCTTTATACCATGAAGACCTCGTCGGAACAACGTCTTACGGGTGCAGCGGCCCCCCTTGGGGTGAGGCCCTGCCGGCCCCATTTCGTACCCCTATGCAAGTGACGATCAAGACCCAGGAAGAGCAGGAAAAAATGCGCACCGCCGGGCGCCTGGCGGCCGAGGTGCTCGACATGATCGGGGAGCACGTGGTCCCGGGCGTGACGACCGAGGAGCTCGACCGGCTCTGCCACGACTACATCGTGAACGTACAGCGCTCGGTGCCGGCGAACCTCAACTACCGCGGCTTCCCCAAGACCATCTGCACCTCGGTGAATCATGTCGTCTGCCACGGCATCCCGAACGATAAGCGCCTCAAGGCAGGCGACATCATCAACATTGACGTGACCGTGATCCGCGACGGATTTCACGGCGATACGAGCCGCATGTACTTCGTCGGCAAGCCCCCCGCGCACGCGCAGCGCCTGGCGGACACCTGCTTCGCCGCCATGTGGCGCGGTATCTCGGTCGTGCGCCCGGGTGCTCGACTGGGTGATATCGGACACGCGATTCAAAGCTTCGTCGAGGAGCACGACTACTCGGTCGTGCGCGAGTACTGCGGCCATGGCATCGGGCGCGTCTACCACGAGGATCCGCAGGTGCTGCATTACGGGGAGCCCGGCACGGGCTTCGAGCTCAAGCCCGGCATGACCTTTACCATCGAGCCGATGGTGAATGCCGGCAAGCGTCACGTGCGGCTGCTGCCGGATGGCTGGACGGTCATCACCAAGGATCACTCGCTCTCGGCGCAGTGGGAGCACACCGTGCTCGTGACCGATGCCGGCGTCGATGTACTGACGCTCGGCGCGGCCGCCCGATCGCACTGACGCACGGCCGCGCGATGGCTGCTGAAGATCCAGAGCGGCCTGCAGCAACCGCCCCGCTCGCACTCTCCTGGGCGCTGCTCGCGCGCCTGCCGGCACAGCTGGCAGTGCTCGACGAGCCGCTCGCCTGGCGCGAGCTTCTCAATCAGGCGCACGAGGAGCTCAAGCGGCGCTTCTTCGCCGAGGAGCCGGTCGAGGAGCTAGTGCACGCGCGCGCCGCCCTGATCGATGCGGTGCTGCGCGCGGCGTGGCGCAAGCACTGCGCGGCGCAGGAGAGCTGGGCGCTGGTGGCCGTGGGCGGTTACGGGCGTGGCGAGCTGCACCCGGCCTCGGACATCGACATCCTGCTGCTCGTGCCGCAGGCCCCCGACGGCAGCGGCAGCGCCGCCGTGGAGCGACTGGTCGCGTTTCTGTGGGACATCGGTCTTGAGGTCGGGCACAGCGTGCGCACGGTGGCCGAGTGCGCCGAGGAGAGTGTCGGCAACGTGAGCGTCATGACGACGCTGCTCGAGTCGCGCCTGCTCGCCGGCAGCCCCGCACTGCTGCCCGCCATGCGCGCCGCGCTCGGCCCGGAGCGCATCTGGCCGGTCAAGCAGTTCTTCGAAGCCAAGGTGCACGAGCAGACCGAGCGGCATCTGAAGGCCAACGACACCGCCTACAACCTCGAGCCCAACGTGAAGACCGGCCCGGGGGGCCTGCGCGACATTCAGACCATCGCCTGGGTCGCCAAGCGCCACTTCGGCGCGGACAGCCTCGATGGGCTGGTCACGCACGGCTTTCTAACGGAAGCGGAGTTGCGCCGCCTCAAGCAGGCGCAGGCCTTCCTGTGGAAGGCGCGCTTCGGCTTGCACACCCTCAACGGCCGGCGCGAGGACCGCCTGCTCTTCGATCACCAGCTGCGCCTCGCCAAGAGCTTCGGCTACGAGGACGCCTCCTACACGCTCGCGGTCGAGCAGTTCATGCAGCGCTACTACCGCACCGTCATGGACGTAAGCCTGCTCAACGAGCTGCTGCTCGAGCTGTTCCGCGAGGCGATCTTGAGCGAGAGCGAGCCACCGCGTCCGCTTAATGCGCGCTTTCAGGTGCGCAACGGCTCCCTGGAAGCGGTGAGCGAGGAGGTGTTTGCGCGCACCCCCTCCGCGCTGCTCGAGATGTTCGTGATCCTGCAGCAGAACCCCGAGATTCGCGGCGTGCGTGCCTCGACCATGCGCGCCGTGGCCAAGAACCTGTGGCTGATCGATGAGGAGTTTCGCCAGAACCCGCGCCACCACCGGCTGTTCCTGGAGATTCTGCGCGCCCCGGTGGGGGTGACGCACGAGCTGCGGCGCATGAACACCTACGGGGTGCTCGGCCGCTACATCCCCGCCTTCGGGCGCGTGGTGGGGCGCATGCAGTACGATCTGTTCCACGCCTACACGGTCGATGCGCACACGCTTTTTGTCGTGAGCAACCTGCGCCGCTTTGCCATCCCGCGCTACGACCACGAACTGCCGGACGCCTCGCGCGTCATGCAGCAGCTGCCGAAGAGCGAGGTCGCCTATCTGGCCGCGCTGTTCCACGACATCGCCAAGGGACGTGGCGGGGATCACTCGGAGCTCGGCGCGGTCGATGCGGAAGCGTTCTGCCTCGAGCAGGGCCTGTCACCCTACGACGCACGCCTGGTGGCGTGGCTGGTGCGCAATCACCTGGAGCTCTCGATCACCTCGCAAAAGCAGGACATCGGCGACCCGCAGGTGATTAACGCGTTCGCCCGCAAGGTGGGCGATGAAACGCATCTTGATTACCTCTACGTACTCACCTGCGCCGACGTGCGCGGCACGAATCCGAAGCTGTGGAATTCCTGGAAGGCCTCGCTGTTCCGCGAGTTCTACCAGCGCGTGAAGCGCGCGCTGCGCCGCGGCCTCGAGAGCCCGATCGATGCGGAGCACCTGGTGCGCGAGACCCAGGACGCCGCGCGGCGGCTGTTGCTCGAGTACGGGATCGCCGAGGCGGCTATCGTCGCCTCCTGGACGCGTTTCACGCCCGGCTATTTCCTGCAGCACTCGCCCGAGGAGATCGCCTGGCACACGCGGCTGCTGGCCGAGCGCGACGCTGCCTCCGATGAGCCGCTGGTCGCGCTCGAGCCGCGCAGCGTGCGCGGCACCACCGCGGCGCTGATCTTTGCGCGCCCGCGGCGCCATGGCTTCGCGCGTACCACCGCGGCGCTCGACCAGCTGGGTCTGAACATCGTCGATGCCCGCATCACTCCGACCGGCGATGGGTTCAGCCTCGATCTGTACCATCTGCTCGAGGACGATGGCGCGCCGATCACCGATTCTGACCGCCAGGCGGAGATCGAGTGCGCCTTGTGGCGCTCGCTGCAGGGGCCGGCCGATGCACCGTTCGCCGTGTCGCGGCGCGCGCCGCGCCAGGCACGGATGTTCCACACCCCGACGCACATGGCGCTCAGCGTTGATGAGCGCAACCGCCGCTCGGTGCTCGAACTGACCGCGGGTGATCGGCCCGGGCTGTTGTGCGATGTCGGCAAAGTGCTCATGGCCGAGCGCGTCGAGCTGCACGCCGCCAAGATCATGACCGTCGGTGAGCGCGCGGAGGACGTCTTCTACCTCACCGATTTTGACAACCGGCCCCTCAGTGCCAGCGCCACGGAACGTCTCAAGGAGCGCCTGCTGCAGGCGCTCGATGAGCGCCAGGCGGCGCTGCGCCAGCCGTCCGCGGGCCCCGTACCCGCATGAATCCGCGCCGCGAGGCGCTGCACGCCTACCCCTGCGCGCGGCTGGCGCGCCGGTTCGCGCCCGAGCCGTACGCGCGCGCCCATGTCACGGTGCCGCCGGGCAGCTACCGCGGACGCGCACATGAGCGTGGCCGCCCCGGGGCCGGCCGCGTGCACATCTTGCTCGTGCCGCCGCTGCGCCAATGCGTGGCAGCGGCCGAACACATCCGGGATTTGCTGCGCGCGCCCCCGGCGGCCGTGCGAAACTCACGCGCATGAGCGAGCTTGCAGCCCTCAAGGGCGTGATCGATGCCGCCTTCGAGCAGCGCGCGCAGCTGACTCCGGGCAACATGTCGGACGATCTCGACGATGCGATCGCCGAGTCGCTGGCGCTGCTGGACTCGGGTGCGGCGCGCGTCGCCGAGCCGCGCCCGGGGGGCTGGGTCGTCAACGACTGGCTGAAGAAGGCCGTGCTGCTGTCCTTTCGCACCCGCGACAACGAGCTCGTGCGCGGCGGCTACACCAATTTCTACGACAAGGTGCCGCTGAAGTACGCGCACACCAGTGAGGCGCAGCTGCGCGCGGGCGGCACGCGCATCGTGCCGCACGCGATCGTGCGCCACGGCGCGTACGTGGCGCCCAACGTGGTGCTCATGCCGAGCTACGTCAACATCGGCGCCTACATTGGCTCCGGGACCATGGTGGACACTTGGGCCACGGTCGGCTCGTGCGCACAGATCGGCAGCAACGTGCACCTCTCCGGCGGCGTCGGCATCGGCGGCGTGCTCGAGCCGCTGCAGGCCGCGCCTACCATCATCGAGGATGACTGCTTCATCGGCGCGCGCTCCGAGATCGTCGAGGGTGTGATCGTGGAGGCGGGTTCTGTCATCTCCATGGGCGTATTTATCGGTCAGAGCACGCGCATCTACGACCGCACCACGGGGCAGATCCTGCGGGGCCGCGTGCCTGCAGGCTCCGTGGTCGTCTCGGGCACTTTGCCCGCCGCGGAGGGCAAGTACAGTCTGTACTGCGCGGTGATCGTCAAGCGCGTCGATGCGCAAACGCGCGCGAAGACCTCAATCAACGAGCTGCTGCGCAGCGTCGACTCCGCGTAAGCTGAGCTTCCCGCTGAGCTCAGCGTTTACTCAAGCGCAGCCCGGCAGCAGCCCCCGCAGCCGCGCGCATGCTGCGTGTGGGGCGCACCTTGGCGCCGACCCCCCGGAAGGCGCGCGCGCCGCGGCGCTGTGTCTCGGCATCAAAGGCGCGATAGACGCGAATGAGCTGCCGCCCGAACGCGGTAAGGCTCGAGCCACCGCCGTGCGGACCGCCCTTTTGCGCGCGCGTCACCGGCTGCTGCAGACAGCAATTGAGACTGTCGAGCAGCTGC
>DATHLO010000109.1:0-5767 GCA_035488075.1 Steroidobacteraceae bacterium
AACAAGCGGCACTTCGACATGGTGTACACGCACATGAAGTACAGCGACAAGCCGTACATGGGCTCCGTGACGCACCCCGAGCGCGCCACCGACACGGTCGAGATGACCAAGATTCTCTTTGGCGAGGAGTTCACGGACCCGCAGACCGGCAAGCCGCGCACCTGCATCGTCAGCCTGATCAACGCCAACTCGCCCCTGACCTGGGATGCCACCATGCTCGGGGCACTGAAGACCTACGCGCGGGCGAACCAGGCCACGATCGTCACCCCCTTCATCCTCGCCGGCGCCATGTCGCCCGTGACGGTCGCCGGCACCGTGGCGCAGACGCTGGCCGAGGCGCTCGCCGGCATGGCGCTCACGCAACTGGTGAATCCGGGCGCGCCCGTGGTGCTCGGCAGTTTCGCCTCCTCGCTCTCGATGCAGTCGGGTGCGCCGACCTTCGGCACGCCGGAGCCTGCGCTGGTGCTTTACTGCATGGCCGCGCTCGCGCGGCGCCTGGGCGTGCCGTTTCGCTCCGGCGGTGCGCTGTGCGCCTCGAAGATCCCGGATGCCCAGGCGGCCTACGAGTCGGCCAATACGCTCGTGCCCACCTGCCTCGGCGGGGTGAATTTCGTGCTGCACACCGCCGGCTGGCTCGAGGGCGGCCTCACGATGGGGTACGAGAAGTTCGTCATGGATGCGGACCAGGCCGGCATGATGCACACGCTGCTTGCGGGCGTGGATCTGTCCGAGAACGGCCAGGCGCTCGATGCCATCCGCGAAGTCGGTCCGGGCAAGCATTTTCTCGGCTGCGCGCACACGCAGGCGAACTTCCAGACCGCGTTCTACCGCTCACCGCTGGCGGACAACAACAGCGTCGAGCAGTGGGAGGCGGAGGGCGCGAAGGATACCGCCCAGCGTGCCAATGCTCTGTGGAAGAAGCAGCTCGCCGAATACGAAGCGCCAGCGCTCGATCCGGCGGTGGACGAGGCGCTCAACGACTACATCAACCGCCGCAAGGCCTCGTTCCCCGACTCAAACGTCTAGCGCGCGCCGGGGTTCGGGAGAAACCCGAGCAGGGTGTCCACTATCGCCTCGGGCGCATCCTCCTGCACCAGGGCACTCACGCACTCGGGCGCCGGCGGCCGCGCGCGCCGGCGCGTGGAGCGGCGGCCTTCGCCTGCGGCAGCGGCACGACCTTGCTCAGATTGGGATGAGGAGCGGTGGAGTGCGGAATCCCCATCGCCTCGACAAAGTGCGCCTGGAATTTAGGCTCGATCGCCGTCTCGATCTTCTCCACGCGCCGCACCAGATCCTCGATGGTCGTGCGTGCGGACTTATCCAGCAGCGCGATACGCGCGCCCGTGCCGGCGGCATTGCCGGCCGAGGAGACCTGCGTGAGGTCGCAGTCCGGGATCATGCCGAGCACCATCGCGTACTTGACGTCGATGTGACTGCCGAAGGCGCCGGCGAGGCGGATGCGCTCGACCTGCTTGGCACCCAGGTGATCCATGAGCAGCTGCACGCCTGCGTACAGCGCCGCTTTCGCCAGCTGGATGGCGCGCACGTCGTTCTGCGTGATCTGCAGCGGCACGGCGCCGCGATAGACGGTGTAGGCGAAGGTGCGCCCCGTCGCCACGATGCGATCGCTGCGGGCGGCGAGCGCCCCGTCGATCACGCCGTCCTGACTGATGATGCCGGCGAGGTACATCTCGGCGATCACCTCGATGATGCCCGAGCCGCAGATGCCGGTGACGCCGGTGCGCGCCACTGCGGCCTCGAATCCGGGCTCATCCGACCACAGGTCCGAGCCGATCACCTTGAAGCGCACTTCGAGCGTCACCGGGTCGATGCGCACCCGCTCGATCGCCCCGGGGGCGGCGCGCTGGCCGCAGCTGATCTGCGCGCCCTCGAACGCGGGACCTGTGGGACTTGAGCAGGCGAGCAGGCGCTCCTTGTTGCCGAGCACGATCTCGGCATTGGTGCCGACGTCCACGAGCAGCGTGAGTTTTGCGGAAAGGTCCGGACGCTCGGCGAGGATGACGCCGGCGGCGTCCGCGCCCACATGTCCGGCGATACACGGCAGGGTGTAGAGGCGCGCACCCGGGTGCAGCTCGAGGCCGATCTCGCGCGCCTTGAGCGTGAGCGCCTCGTCGCTTGCGAGCGCGAAGGGGGCGCCGCCGAGCTCCACCGGGTCGATGCCGAGTACCAGGTGGTGCATGATCGGATTGCCGACCAGGGTGAGCTCCAGGATGTCTGTCAGCGGCACCTTCGCCTCGCGGGCGACGTCGGCGGCGAGGGAGTTTAGGGCGCCGCGCACGGCCTGCGTCATCTGCGCCGCGCCCCCCGCGTGCATCATCGAGTAGGAGACGCGGCTCATCAGATCCTCGCCGAAGCGGATCTGCGGATTCATAAGTCCGCCCGAGGCGACCACCTCGCCGGACTCCAGATCGCACAGGTGCCCGGCGATAGTCGTCGAGCCGACGTCCACGGCGAGTCCATAGATGTGCTCGTGCAGGCCGGGCCAGACACCGACGATCTGCGCATCGCCGTGCACGGCGACGGTTACTTTCCAGGCGCCCTTGCGCAGCGTGGGCTGCAGGCTCTGCAGCACCGCCAGATCGCAGCTCAAGCCCGACAACTGCCACTCACGTTCCAGCGCCTGGGTGAGCCGCTGCAGATCCCCGGAAGGATCGTGCATGTCCGGCTCGCGCACCTCCACGTAATAAAGACGCGCCACCGGGTCGAGGGTGATCGGCCGTGCCTCGGCGGCCTTGCGCACCACCTGGCGATGCACCTGGCTGCCCGGGGGCACATCGATGACGAGGTTGCCTTCGACCTGCGCCTGGCAGGAGAGCCGGTGGCCGTCGGGCAGCGGACGACGGCGGGAGTAACTCTGTTCGGATTCGCTCAGGGCCGAGAGGTGAGTCGCTGTTGAGGTGATACCGTGCTTGGCAAAGTCGCCTTCCATGACGAGCACCTGGCAGCGTCCGCACAGGGCGCGCCCGCCGCACACCGAGTCGACGTCGACGCCCAGGGTGCGCGCGGCCTGCAGCAGCGGGGTGCCGAGTGCGAAACGTCCGCGCTTGCCCGAGGGCGTGAAGACGACCAGTGCGTCCTTGTCGCTCATGCCGGGCCTTGGGCGCGCCTCCGGTGTCCGCCCTCGCGCCGTCCGCGGGCCGCCCCTTGCGCGGCGGGCGCCGTGCCGCCGCCGGCCTGCAACGCCGGCGCCTCGCGGAAGCGCTTGATCCAGCGGGCGCAGTCCGGGTCGTGGCCCATCATGACGTCCGCGCCCATGCACGCCTTCACGATCTCCACGTGCATGGGGTTCATGATCGCGGAGGTAAGTCCGGCCCCGATCGCCATGCTCAGGAACACCGCGCTGATGCCCTCACGGGCGGGCAGCCCGAAGCTCACGTTCGAGGCGCCGCAGGTGCTGTTGACCTTGAGTTCCTTCTTCAGGCGCCCGAGCAGATGCATGACCTGCACGCCCGCCTGGTTGATCGCACCGATCGGCATGACGAGCGGATCCACGACGATGTCGCTCACCGGGATGCCGTAATCGGCGGCGCGATGCACGATCTTCTTCGCCACCTCGAAGCGCACATCGGGGTCCTCGGAGATGCCGGTCTCGTCATTGGAGATCGCCACCACGGCCGCGCCGTACTTCTTCACCAGCGGCAGCACGCTCTCGAGGCGCTCCTCTTCACCGGTCACGGAGTTCACCAGCGGCTTGCCCTTGTACACGGCGAGCCCCGCCTCCAGCGCCGCGACGATCGAGGAATCGATCGACAGGGGGACGTCGGTGATTGACTGCACGAGCTGAATCGTCTGGGCGAGGATAGCCGGCTCGTCCGCGAGCGGGATGCCCGCGTTTACGTCGAGCATGTGCGCGCCGGCGGCGAGCTGGGCGAGGGTGTCGGACTCCACCCGGCTGAAATTTCCGGCCGCCATCTCGGCGGCGAGGATCTTGCGGCCCGTGGGATTGATGCGCTCGCCGATCATGACGAACGGGCGCTGGAAGCCGATGACGACCTCGCGCGTGGCGGAACTGATCACGGTATCGGTCATGAGACTTTCCTGTCTGAAGTCGTTTGTAAGTCGCGCTCCGGGTGCCAGGGCACGCGGCCGGCGAGCACGCCGGAGCGATCGATGATTTCGGCTACGGTCTCTTCCTGGCGATAGGCCATGACGTGCACGCCGTGCACGCCTTTGATGGCGCGGATCTCCTGGATGAGCTCGGTACAGATCTTGCGGCCCTCGAGCGTCTGATCGGCGGCACCCTTCAGGCGTGTAATCACCGCCTCGGGAATGTGCACGCCGGGCACGTGCGCGCGGATCCACTCGGCCGCCTTCGCCGTGCGCAGCGGACCCACGCCGACCAGGATGTAGACCTTCTCCAGTACGCCCTGGGCTTCCACCTGGTCCATGAAACTCCTCAAAAGCGGCACGTCGTAGCAGAACTGGGTCTGGATGAACTGCGCCCCCGCGGCCACCTTCTTCGCCAGCCGCGTGGCGCGCCATTCGAGTGGCCGTGCGAATGGATTTTCCGCCGCCCCGAGCAGTACGCGCGGCGCATAACTGATTTTGCGGCCGGAGAGAAAATGATGCTCGTCGCGCAACGTCCGCGCCGTTTCCAAAAGCGACATCGAGTCCAGATCGAACACCGGCAGCGCCTGCGGGTGATCCCCGGCCTGCACGCCATCCCCGGTCAGGCACAAGAGGTTGCACACGCCCATGGCGGCGCCGCCCAGGATGTCCCCCTGGATGGCGATGCGGTTCTTGTCGCGGCAGGAGATCTGCATCACCGGCGCGTAGCCGACACGGGTGAGCAGCGCGCACACCGCCAGGCTCGACATGTGGCAGTTGGCGCCGCTGCCGTCGGTTGCATTGATGGCGTCCACGTAGCCGTCAAAGATGCGCGCGCGGCGGTACACGTCCTCCGGATCCGCCGAATCCGGCGGCGCAAGCTCGCTCGTCACCGCGAACTGGCCGGCGCGCAGCACACGCTCGAAACGCCCGGGCGAGGTGTGCCCGGGCAGGATCGGCAGCGGATAGCCGGGGACCGGTTCGTCCTCGAAGATCACGGGGGCACGTCTCCGACGCGCTCGCGCACGACCCGCAGCCACGAGGAGTGTCCCTGCAGGCGCCGATCCACCGCGGCCTGAACCTCGCGCAGCGCTTCGCGGCCGCCGGGAATGCGTTCGGCCCCCACGACCGCCTCGCGCCACACGCATTTCATCTGCGGACGCACCTCGCAGTTGCCATTGGCGCGCACGCCGCCGCAGGGCCCGTTGCGCAGGTTCTTCGGGCAGTTCATCGGGCAGGCCATGCCGGTGGCGCTCAGGATGCATTGCCCGCACATGCGGCAGTCGAACAGGAGTCCCTTGACGGAGCGTTCCACGGCGGCCACCGGGCGCTCAAGCCGTGCGTAGCCGATCGCCTTGAACAGCGGGTGCAGGCGCACGAGCGCGGATTCGAACGCGCGGTAGAAGGCATTGAGGCCGCGCGCATGGCGCACCGACCACTGTCTGACGGGGTACACCTCAGGGGCCCGCCGCCCGCACACCCTTGGCGCGGATCAGCGCCTCAAGGTCCGCGTCGCTGAAGGCGGCCTCGAGGCGCGCAGCTTCCGCGGCGGCCTCGGCCTTGAGATCCTCACCGCAGGGCTTCGGGTCGCTGCGCTTCCAGTCCGCGAGATACGCATCCGAGCTGCCCTTGCCCGCGCGCATGGCGGCGCGGTCGACCGCCTCCTGGAAGCGCGCGGAGAGTTGCACCTTGGCGGTCT
>DATHLO010000110.1:0-8720 GCA_035488075.1 Steroidobacteraceae bacterium
GCGCAGCACCCGCAGTGCCCCCGGGTCTTCGCCCGCCGCCACCGCCTCGAGCACCAGCTGCGCCAGTGCCGCGGCGTCCAGGATCCCGAGGTTGACCCCCTGCCCGGCGAGCGGGTGCACCACGTGCGCCGCATCCCCGAGAAGCGCCACGCGCTCGCTGACATAGCGGGGCGCGCTCAGGCGCTGCAAGGGGAAGGAGCGCCGCTCGCTCACCAGGCGCGTGGCGCCGAGCGCGTGGTCCGAGCCCGCATCAAGCGCGTGCGCGAACTCATCGGGTGTGGCGCCGAGCAACTCCTGCGCACGCGCCTCATCGGCGGACCATACGATCGAGCTCGTGCCATCGGCGAGCGGCAGCAGCGCGAGGGTGCCGTCGCGCATGAAGCGCTGCCATGCGGTGTGCGCATGCGATTCCTCGGTGGCCACGTTGCCGATGATCGCGATCTGCCGGTAATCAGCGCTCGCAGCGCTCAGGCCCACGGCGGCGCGCACCGCCGAGTGCGCCCCGTCCGCGCCCACCACCAGGCGCGCGCTGACCTTCCCGTGCGCGGTGCCCAGGAGCACGCCCGCAGCAGTCACCTCGACGGTGGTGACCGCGGCCCGCTCGAGCTGCCCGCCGGCGGCGCTGAAGGCCTCGAGCAGCGCGCCCTGCAGCAGGCGGTTCTCGAGGATGTAACCGAGATTGGGCTCACCGACGTCCGCCGCATCGAACACGAGCACGCCCGCACTCGTCGGGCTAACGCTCGCGTGCCAGATACGCATGCGCTCGTACGGCTCCAGGCGCGCCCCTTCCACACCCGCCCACGCCCCCGCGGCGCGCAGCGTGCGCTCGCTCGCGCGCGACAACGCCACCACGCGTGCCTCGAGCGGCGCGTGCGGCTCAAGCGGCGGCGGCGGCTGCGGCTCGAACAGCGTGACCTTCAGTCCGCCGCGCGCCAGGAGCACCGCGGCGCAGGCCCCGACCGGACCGCCTCCCACGATCACCACGTCAGGCATGGCGCACCGGCAGGCCGCGGGCCAGGCGCGGCGTTGGGCCGCCGAAGCCGGCGCTGACGCGCGCGAGCGCGCTCTTGGCCGGGGGTGCCAGATCGAACATGAGCAGCCCCAGGTTGCGCAGCAGTCCTGCGCCCGGGCGCGTGTCACCAAAGAGCTTCACCAGAGTGTCGGTAAAGTGCACGACCCCGCCGCGATCGCGCGCGCGCCAGGCGGCGAAGCGCTGCAGGCGCTCCGGGGCACCGACATCACCGCGCGTATCCGCGATCACTTCCGCGAGCATCGCGGCATCGCGCAGGCCGAGGTTGAAGCCCTGACCGGCGACCGGATGCAGCGCCTGCGCAGCGTTACCGATGAGTACGGCGCGCGCGGCGATCGGGGCGGCGGCGCGTGTGAGCCGCAGGGGATACGAAGCGCGCCGGCCGGCCCGGGTGAAGCGTCCCGCGCGCCAGCCGAAGGCCGCCTGCAGTTCCCGCAGATAGCCCGCCTCATCCAGCCCCAGCAGATGCTGCGCGCGCTCGGGCGTGCAGGCCCAGATCACAGCCCGCGCGCCCGCGTGCAGCGGCAGCACGGCGAGCGGTCCTGCCGGGCTGAAACGCTCGAACGCGCGTCCGGCGTGCGGCTCATCGCTCGCGACGTTCGCAACGAGGGCCACCTGCCCGTAGTCCTCGACCGCAGCGTCGATGCCCGCGGCGGCACGCACCTGCGAGTGGGCGCCGTCGGCGGCGACCACGAGGCGGGCGCTGAAGTGCTCCTCAGCGCCCGCAGCGCCGCCGACGCTGAGCTCGGCGCCGCCGGCACCGATCTTAAGGTGCGTGAGGCTCGCGGGTACGCGCAGCGTGAGCTCAGGGGCGGCGCTGAGTCTTCCCCACAACGCCGCGCCCAGGGCGCGATTGGCGACGACGTAGCCGAAGGCGTCGATCCCCTGCTCGTGCGCTTCGAGGCGCGCGAAGCCGAACCGACCGGCGTCGGAGATGTGAATCGAGCGGATGGCGGCCGCCTCGGCGGCGACCGCCTCCCAGATGCCGAGCGCGCCGAAGATGCGCCGGCTGGCGTTGCCAAGCGCCGTCGTGCGCGCATCGAAACTCGGCTGCGCAGCGCTGTCGAAGGGCACGCTTTCGATGAGCAACACCCGCACCCCGGTGCCGATCAGGGCCGCGGCCAGACTCGCTCCGACCATGCCGCCGCCGACAATGGCGACGTCGATCTCATGCGGGCTCGGGGCAGGCTGGGCGGACATGGCGCGCCTGAGCTCAGCCGCGCGCCATCAACGCTTCGATCTGATCGGCATCCTTGGGGGCGCGCGCGCTGAGCACCTCGGCGCCCTTCTTGGTCACGATAACGTCGTCCTCGATGCGGATGCCGATGTTGCGAAAGCGTTTGGGCACCCCGCGGGCGCCGGCGGGCAGGTAGATACCCGGCTCGACGGTGAGCGCCATGCCCGGCTCGAACACGCGCCACTCATCGCCCACCTTGTAGTCGCCCACGTCGTGTACGTCCAGGCCCAGCCAGTGGCCGGTGCGGTGCATGAAATAGCGCCGATAGGCGCCGCTCTTGATGAGCGCGGGCACGCGCCCCTTGAGCAGGCCGAGCTTCACCAGACCCTGGGTGATGACGCGCACCGCCGCCTCGTGCGGCTCGTTCCAGTGGTTGCCGGGGCGCACCTTCGCGATCGCCGCGCGGTTCGCTTCCAGCACCACCTCGTACACCGCGCGCTGCGCGCCCGAGAAGCGCCCGTTCACGGGGAAAGTGCGCGTGATGTCCGAAGCGTAGCTCTCGAACTCGCAGCCGGCATCGATGAGCAGCAGCTCCCCGCTCTGCAGCGGCTGGTTGTTCTCGCGGTAGTGCAGGACGCAGCTGTTGGCGCCCCCGCCGACGATGGGCTGGTAAGCGGTATCGGCGTTGTGGCGCCGAAACTCGTGCACCAGCTCCGCCATGACCTGGAACTCCGTGGCCCCGGGACGACAGAAGCGCATGGCGCGCTGGTGTGCGCGCGCGGCGATGTGCGCCGCGGTGCGCATGAGCTCGAGTTCGCGCCGGGACTTGAACAGGCGCATGTCGTGCAGCACGTGATCGAGCGCGACGAACTCCTGCGGCGGATGGCGGCCGTTGCGCGCCTGGGTGCGCAGCCCGTTGACCCAGCCGACCACGCGCTGATCGAAATCCGCGTAAGCGCCCATGGTGTAAAAGACGCGCGCGCGGTTCTCGAGCAGGCCCGGCAGGATCTCGTCCATGTCGGAAATGGGAAAGGCGTCATCGGCACCGAAGTCGCGCCTGGCGCCCGCCGGACCCGCGCGTCGCCCATCCCAGGTCTCCCGCTCGGGGTTGCGCTCGCGCAGGAACAGGATGTACTCCGCCTGCGCGCGCCCCGGCACCAGCACCGCGACCGCCTCGGGCTCGCCAAAGCCGGTGAGGTAGTGAAAGTCGCTGTCCTGGCGATAGGCGTATTCGACATCGTTGTTGCGGTGGCGCACCGGGGCGGCGGGCAGGACCGCGATCGAATCGCGCCCCATGAGGCGCATCAGCTGGCGGCGGCGGCGCGCGAACTCGTCTCGGGCCATGGCGTCGCCCCTAGTGCAGCGGCGCGGCGGTCGGGGCCGCCGGCGCGCGCGCGACCGCCAGCTCTTCGAACAACAGCTGCACGCCGACGCGCACGAACTCGACGAGCTCAGCGTAGGCGTTCTCATCGGCTTCATCATCCGCGTCCGCGTCTGCGCGGGAGATCTCGATGAAGTCGCGCACGATCTCACCGACCTCTCCGGGCAGTTCGCTCGCATTGGGGATGCTGCCGGCGCCCAGGCCATAAAGAAAGCCCTGGCACCACTGCGCCAGGGCCGCGGTGCGCTGCGCAAGGGGCTCTGCGTCCTCGGGCAGCAGCAGTTCAAATTCCATGTCCGGTTGGATGAGTGCGCCCGCGGTGGCGTCGTACAGCGCGCGCAGCGGCTGCGCGACCGCCGCCGTGGCGCGCCCCTCGGGCAGAATTTCCTTCAGCCAGTCCTCGAAGCGGTAGCCGGATGCACCGCACAGGCAGCCGGCGAGCGTGCCGTGCGCCTCGGCGGCGTCAGCGAGGGAATGCTCGTGTGCGAGCAGCCGCTCGATGCGGGTGTAGTCGGGCTGAATCATGTTAAAGCGGCTCATTATATAATTGACCGTACGAAGAGCGCCGCTCTATAGTTCTTGCATGAGCGATCCTACAAAAACACAACTCGAGCTCGAACTCACGCGGCTCACCAAGCGCATCGAGGAGCTCATTGCGATCCTCGAGCACCTGAAAGATGAGAACCGTGCGCTGCGTACCCGGCACGAGTCCCTCGCCGGCGAGCGCGCGACCCTCATGCACAAGAACGAGCAGGTGCGCACCCGAGTGGAAGCCATGATCGGGCGCCTGAAGACCCTGGAGCACGGTACATGAGTCAAGGCGAGCCGGCGCGCGTGAGCGTGCGGATCATGGAAAAGGAATACATGGTCGCCTGCCCCTACGAAGAGCGCTCCGCGCTTTTGGACGCCGCCGAGTTCCTCAACGGCCGCATGCGCGAGATCCGCGACAGCGGCAAGGTCCTGGGTCACGATCGGATCGCGGTGATGGCGGCCCTGAATCTCGCCCATGAGTTTCTCAAGGGCAAGGACCGCGAGAGCAAGCTCGACAGCGGCGTCGGGCATAAAGTGCGGGCGCTGCGCGAGCGCGTGGAGAGCGCGCTGGAAAAGGGTCAGCAGCTGGAACTGTGAAAAAGTCGTGCTTCCCCCACAAGCACGTCGTACAGCCTTGGTGTAGAGTGGTGCTGGCGTCGCCTGCGGTGTTCGACACGTGGACCGGGTTACCTCGGACCCTAATGGAAACACCCTCGGGACTTAGGTCTTGCGCGCAGCACTGTGCAGGTCCGCCTCGGAGCGGAAAGCCTTACCTGCCGCAGCTCGTCCCACCTGTTGCTCTGGTTCGAGAGCAACGGTTCGCACCGGCACTTGCGGGTGGCGCTACCTGATTCAGCCGATGCCGCCCGCAGAGCTCTGCGGGCGAGCCTCGCGGCGCGCCGACGCGCCGTCCCGGGCGCGGCGCGCGCGCACGCCGCGCACCTCGTGGCGCGCAACGTCGCCCGTGCCCTGCCACTGAAGTGCGGCGCACGCATCGCGCTCTACGCCGCGCTGCCCGCGGAGCTGGATACCAGCGCACTCATCGAGCTTGCGCGGCAGCACGGCTGCCGCATCTATCTGCCGCGCATCGACCGGCCGCGTTCCGCCCGCGGCATGCGCTTCCTCGAGATGAGCGGGGCGCTGCGCCGCAACCGCCTCGGGATCGATGAGCCGGATAACGCCAGGAGCATCGGCGCGCGCTGGCTCGATCTGGTGTTCCTGCCGCTCGTGGGCTTTGACCGCACGGGCGTGCGGCTCGGTACCGGCGGTGGTTTCTACGACCGCGCCTTCGCCTTTCGCCGCTGGCGCCACGCCTGGCACGCACCACGGCTCGTGGGACTCGCCTACGCCTTTCAGCAAGTCGCGCACATCGCCGCCGCCGCACACGACGTGCGCATGGACGCGGTGATCACCGAGGAGGGGTTCATCCGATGCACTACTGGCTGATGAAGACCGAGCCGAGCACGTTCGGGCTGGCACACCTGGCCGCCGCCCCGCGGCGCACCACCGCCTGGGACGGGGTGCGCAACTACCAGGCGCGCAACCTCCTGCGGCAGATGCGCAAGGGCGATCAGGCGTTTCTGTACCACTCGAGCACCGAGGTACCGGGCATCGTCGCCATCATGCAGATCGTGAAGGAGGCCTATCCGGATCCCACCGCCTTCGAGCGCAAGCATCATCACTACGACCCGGACAGCGATCCGAAGAATCCGCGCTGGTTCATGGTGGACGTGCAGCTCAAGCGGCCCCTGGCGCGCACCATCACACTCGAGGAACTGCGCACGCACGAGCGCAAGCAATTGCAGGGCATGCTGCTGTTGCGCAGGGGCAATCGCTTGTCGGTCACACCGGTGGAAGCGGCGCATTGGCAGTTCATCCTGTCGCTCGAATGATGCGCACCGAGGCATGCATGCGCACCCGCGCACGCATCGCACCTAGCACACTTGAAGGTGTGCTCGCTTGTAATTTCGATTCGCGTGTATATACTCGGTCCCCGGACTAACCCGTCTCTAATTGGAGAGCCAACATGGCGAAGGCAAAGAAGAAGGCCAAGAAGAAAGCTGCGAAGAAGAAATAGGCCTTAACTCGGCGATCGCGCAAGCGATCGCCGATTCGCATTCGAAGACGACTGTGCCCGCCGCTGACGCGGGCACAGTCGTTTCTGGGGACAGGGTTCTCAATCATCATCGGGGCCGGCAATGACGATCGACGTTGAGGGCCAGAAGCGGCGCGCGGCATTGGCCGCGCTGCAACTGGTGCCGCAGGGCGCCACGCTCGGCGTCGGCACCGGCTCCACCGTCAATCTGTTCATCGAGGCACTCGCGGGCAATCCCGGCCGGGTGCGCACGGCCGTATCCAGCTCGGAAGCCAGCAGCGCACGGCTGCGCAGCGCGGGCATTACGGTGCTCGACCTCAATGACGTCGATGACCTGCACCTCTATATAGACGGTGCCGACGAGGCGACCGCCGAGCGGCACCTGATCAAGGGCGGCGGCGCCGCCCTCACCCGCGAAAAGATCATCGCCGCCGCGGCGCGGCGCTTCGTGTGCATCGTCGATGAAAGCAAGCTCGTGATGCGGCTCGGCCGCTTTCCGCTGCCCCTCGAGGTCATCCCGATGGCACGTACGCTCGTCACGCGGCAGCTGCATCCGTTCGGCGGGCGGGTGGTGTGGCGCGAGGGGTGCGTGACGGACAACGGCAACCACATCCTGGACGTGCACGGTCTTACGATCGCCGATCCGGTGGCCCTCGAGCGTGAGCTGAACCAGATTACGGGGGTCGTGACGGTGGGGTTGTTCGCGGCACGTCCGGCGGATGTGCTGCTGGTCGGTGGCGCGCAGGGCGTGCAAGCGCGCTAAGAGCGAAGGGCCGCAGCCCCCCGGCGCGGAGGCGGATTAGCACGCGCGAGCGGCGCCGGCGCCGATCTTCACCCGGCCCTCAGGCGTCTTGGGCAAATCATCACGCAACCTTCACGAGGCTTCACCCCTGCTTCATGCGCCCCCGCTGCCCGGCGCATACCTTGCCTGCGGTCCTTGGAACAACCCAACCTGGAGAACCGCAAATGAACCTCATCAACTCGATCCATCGTTCACCCGTCCGCCCGCTCGCCCTGGTGCTGATCCTGGGTCTTCTGGGCGCCACCCCGGCGCTCGCGACAGACCCGGCCAGCATCAAGGTGGGCTACAGCGACCTCAACCTGTCCACGGTCATCGGCGCCAAGGCGCTCTACGGGCGTATCAAGTCGGCCGCACGCACCGTGTGCGGGTACGAGGGGCGCAACCTGACCGACCAGGCCGCCTGGAACAGCTGCTACCACGGCGCGATCGCCGATGCCGTCGCCAAGGTGAACAGCCCCCTGCTCACGGCCGTGCACACCGGCCGCCCGCTGGACAGCACGGTGGCGATGCTGACCAAGTGAGCCTCACGCGTGTGCCCATCCGGGGTCCTGAGGACCCCGGATGGGTGCGCGCTACCGGCACAGTTGACCGCCATGACACCTTCGGGCGTAACATCGGCTGAAAACGGCCCCGCAGTGAATCCCACGCGGCAAACCCGGAAAATGAAGCACCGGGCATGGACACCAGCACCCCAGCCGCGACAGACGCGGATCAGGCGCGCTTTCAGGTCGATGACCTGCTCATCGACGTTGGGCAGCAGCGCGTGACCCGGGCCGGAGTCGAGATCCCGCTGCCGCATCTGTCCTTTGAACTGCTGGTCACGCTCGCACGCGCCGCTCCTAACCTCGTCACCTTCGATCAGCTCACCGAGCGCGTCTGGACCGGACTCGTCATTACCCCGGAAACCATCAGTCAGCGCGTCAAGCTCGTGCGCACCGCACTCGGGGATGACCCACAGGCGCCCCGCTACATCGGCGGCGTGCGCGGCCGCGGTTATCGCATGGTGGCGAGCGTGCGCCCGCTCACCGAGCGGCGCCGCAGCGAACCGGCCACACCGTACTGGATGGATGAGAGCGAGCCCCGCGCCGCCGCGCCGATAGCGGGCGCGCCGCCCGTGCCGCCGACGGAAGCGCCCGCGCCTCAGGCCCAAGGCCCGGGCGCCCTCGGGTGGGTCGGGGCTGGGTTCGCGGTGCTCGTACTGCTCGCGCTGCCCTGGGCGGCGACCCATTACCTGCGCACATCCCCCGCTCCCGCACCGACCACGGCGGCGAGCGTCATCGTGCAGCCGCCGCACACGATCGCGGTACTGCCGCTGGTGGATGTCAGCCCGGGCGATGGCAACACCTACCTTGGTGAGGGACTCGCGCAGGAACTGTCCGCGCGCCTGGCGCGCATCCACGGGCTGCGGGTGGCCTCGCGCACCTCGGCCTTCGCGTTCCGCGGCCGCGACACCGACGTACGTACGATCGCGCAGACGCTCGGGGTGCGCCATGTGCTGGAAGGCAGCGTGATGCGCGAGGGCAACCAGCTGCGCGTCACCGCACAGCTGATCGATGCGCAATCCGGCTACAACGTCTGGTCACAGACCTACAACCGCACCTGGCAGGACCTGGTAGCGATCCAGGACGACGTAGCGCGCTCCATCATCGGCACCCTGAAGGTGGTGCTGTCGAGTGATCTCATGCAGCGCACCTCGCAGCCGCC
>DATHLO010000111.1:0-6443 GCA_035488075.1 Steroidobacteraceae bacterium
CACCGTGCCCGAGCAGTACGGCGGCGCGGGCGCCGATCTCTTCACGAGCGGCCTCGTGCTGCAGGGGTTTTCGCGCTGGAACCATGCGCTCGGGCTCGCCTGGGTGGCGCACGACAATCTGTGCGTCAACAACATCTACCGTAACGCCGGCGAGGAGCTGCGCCGCCGCTATCTGCCGGGCTTATGTTCCGGCGCACTCATCGGCGCGCTCGGCCTGACCGAACCGGGGGCGGGCTCAGATGCGCTCGGGTCGATGCGCACCAGCGCCCGCAGGGCCGGTGATCACTACCTCCTGAACGGCACCAAGCTCTACATCACCAACGGACCGGTCGCGGATGTACTGCTCGTGTACGCGAAGACCGCACCGGAGCGCGGCCCGCAGGGCATCTCGGCCTTCATCGTCGAGAAAGGCTTCGCGGGATTCCGCGTCGCGCAGAAGCTCACCAAGATGGGTTTTCGCGGCAGCCAGACCGCGGAGCTGGTGTTCGCCGACTGTCGCGTGCCGGCGGGCAATCTCGTCGGCGGCGAGAACGGAGGCCTCGCGGTGGTGATGAGCGGGCTTGACCTCGAGCGCGCGATGATCGCGCCCCTGTGCCTGGGCATCGCCGAGCGTGCGCTGGAGCTGGCACTCGAGTACGCCCAGTCGCGCCAGCAGTTCGGACGCAGGATCGCCGACTTTCAGATGATCCAGGCCAAGCTCGCCGAGATGTACGTGACGGTGGAGACCATGCGTACGTTCACCTACCGCGTACTCGCGGCGGCGAATGACCTGGAGATCGGCGGCGGCGGCCGCGGCCGCATCCATGCGCTGACCGCAGCTTCGGTGATGTACGCTTCCGAGTCCATGAACCGGGTGCTCTCCGAGGCGGTGCAGATTCACGGGGGTAACGGCTACATGTGGGAGTCGGAAGTGAACCGGCTGTTCCGGGCTACGAAGCTGCTGGAGATCGGCGCCGGCACCACCGAGGTGCGCAAGCTCATCATCAGCGGCGAGTTGCTCGGCCGGGACTTGTAGGGGCATCACGATGGCACTTCCTCCCGTCGCTGAGTCCCCCGCCCCGGCAGCGCCAGCCGACGGCCTGCGCCTGTCGGACGAGGAGCTCGCCAGCCGCATCCCATCGCTCGCCCCCAGACTCCTGAACGAGCGTACCGTCCTCGTGAGCGGCGCCGGCAGCGGGATCGGCCGGGCGACCGCCTGGCTCGCCGCGCGTCTCGGGGCCCGGGTGCTGATCTGCGGCCGCAGCATGGAGAAGCTCAGCGCCGTGCGTGCCGCGCTTACGGCGCGCGGACTGCCCTGCGAGGCGTTCCCTCTTGATATCCGTGACCGCGCCGCGGTGGAGCAGGTCTTCGACCAGGTATTTGCGCGCTGGGGCGGGCTCGACCTGCTGGTCAACAGTGCCGGCGGGCAGTTCCCGCAGGCCGCCATCGACTTCAGCGACAAAGGCTGGCGCGCGGTCATCGACACCAACCTCACTGGTACATTCAACATGATGCAAAGCGCGGCGCGGCACTGGCGCACGCTCTCAGCGCCGGGCAGCATCGTCAGCCTCGTCGTCTCTCCGCGCGGACTTCACCAGGTGGCGCACACCCTCGCGGCGCGTGCCGGTGTTGTGGCGTTCAGCGAGGCGGTCGCCGTCGAGTGGGCGCCGCTGTCCATTCGCGTTAACTGCGTCGCTCCGGGCGCCATCGTCTCCGAAGGCTGGGCCGCATACCCGCAGGAGATCCACCGCCGCTACCGTCAGGCAAGTCCGCTGCGCCTGGCCGGCTCGCCCTGGCAGATCGCCGAGGCGGTGCTGTTCGTCGGCGGCCCCGCCGGTGCGTTCATCACCGGTCAGACACTGCATGTGAACGGGGGCACGAACCTCTGGGGAGAGACCTGGACGGCCGGCAAGCCCGCTTGGTTTGCCGCGGCGTCGCAGGCATGGCAGGAGCCGTGAGCCTTTGGGGGACACAGCCGTGAGTGAGTACGTTTCCGCCTGGATGAACGAGGAGCTGACGCTGTACCGTGAGGCGGTGGCGCGCTTCATCGACAACGAGATGCTGCCGCACGAGGCGCGCTGGCGCGCCCAGCACAACGTCGGCCATGAGATCTGGCGCAAGACGGGAGCGGTTGGATTTCTCTGCGCGGACATTCCGAGCGAATACGGTGGCGCGGGCGGGGATTTTCGCCACGAAGTCGTGCTCTACGAGGAACTGGCGCGCCGCGGCATCACCGGCTTTGGCCAGGCCGTGCACAGCATTGCCGCACACTATCTGCTCAATCACGGCACCGAAGCGCAGAAGCGCCGCTACCTGCCACAGCTGGCGAGCGGCGAACTGGTGGGCGCTATCGCCATGACCGAGCCGGCTGCCGGCTCGGACCTGCAAGGCATCCGTACGCGCGCCGAGCGCACGGGCGATGAGTACGTGGTCACGGGTTCCAAGATCTTCATCACCAACGGTTATCTGGCGGGCCTGGTGCTACTGGTGGTGAAGACCGATGCCGCGCTCGGCGCCAAGGGCACCTCGATACTCCTCATCGAAACTAAGGACCTTGCCGGCTATCGCGTCGGGCGCTTTCTTGAGAAAATCGGCCAGCACGCTCAGGACACCAACGAACTCTTTTTCGATCAGGTGCGCGTGCCCGCGCAGCGGCTGCTCGGGGGCGAAGAAGGCCGCGGCTTCGCCCAGCTCATGGGCGATCTGCCGTACGAGCGCATAATCGTCGCGGTGCAGGCAGTGGGCGCCATGGAAGGCGCACTCGCGCAGACGGTGCGCTACGTGAAGGAGCGCACGGCGTTCGGCAAGGCGCTCGTCGAATTTCAGAACGCGCGCTTCAAACTGGCCGAGGCCGCGACCATTACGCGCGTGGCGCGCACCTTCATCGATCGGTGCATCCAGGACGTCATCGAGCACCGGCTCGATGACGTCACCGCCTCGATGGCTAAATGGTGGGCGACCGACATGCAGCAGCGGGTGCTCGATGAGTGCGTGCAGCTGCACGGCGGCTATGGCTACATGAGCGAGTATCTCGTGGCACGCATGTACGCCGATGCGCGCGTGACGCGCATCTACGGCGGCGCGAACGAGATCATGAAGGAGCTGATCGCGCGCTCCTTCTAGGGCTGCTGCTCCAGCTCCGCGCGCACCACGCGGCGCAGCACCTTGCCCATCTCGTTGTAGGGCAGCTGCGCCCGAAACACCCAGCGCTCCGGCACGCGCGAGGAACGCAGCCGCTCGCGCACCCACTGCTGCAGGGACTCGACCGTCACCGCCGCGCCCGCCCGCAGCACTACCGCGGCGCCGACCGCTTCCCCCCACTCATCGCTCGGCACGCCCACCGCCACGGCGTCCGCGACCGCCGGGTGCGCGAGCAGCGCCTCCTCGATCTCGCCCGGGGAGATATTCTCCCCGCCGCGCACGATGACATCGTCCGCCCGCCCCTCAAGAAAGAGGTAGCCCTCCTCATCCACCCAGCCGCGGTCCTGGGTGGCGAACCAGCCCGCCCCATCGAGCACACTTCCCGCGCCGCGATACTCACCGGCCACTTGCGCACCGCGTACAAACACCAGGCCTGACTCGTGCGCGCCGAGCGTGCGGCCGGCCGCATCACGCACCTCAAGCTCGATCGCCGGCAGCGGTCGGCCGACGGAAGCGAGCCGCCGGCGCACCTGCGCATCGGTGCTCGCCGCAGCCGCACGGTGATCATCCGGGCTCAGCAGGCATACCGTGGCGCTCGTCTCCGTCAGCCCATAAGCGTTGGTGAAATCCACGCCCGCAAACACCTGCAGCGCCCGCTCGATCACCGCAAGCGGCATCTTGCCGCCCCCGTAGGCGATCGCGCGCAACGCGGGAAAGGGTGCAGCGCCGGGCTCCTGCGCGAGCTGGTCCATGATCCGCACCAGCATGGTGGGCACCACAAAAGCATGCGTGATCTTTTCCCGCGCCAGCAGACGCAGCCACTCCGCGGGCTCAAAGCTCGGCAGCATGACGATGCGCCGCCCGCTGTAGGTTGAGCTGAGCACCGCGGAGATGCCGGCGATGTGATACGGCGGTACCGCGACCAGGGCGGCCTCCTCTTCCCCCGCGGCGCCAAACTCCACGCTGCCGAGAATGTAGGACACGACGTTTTCGTGCCGCAACACGGCCGCTTTGGGAGTGCCGGTCGTGCCGCTCGTGAACAGCTGAATCGCGATCGCACCCGGATCGCTCGGCGGCTCGGGCGGGGCATCCGGCTCTGTATGTGGCGCAGTGCCCAGACTGGCGACGTCGGCGAGGGTTACGTTCGCGGGCAACACCAGCCGCTCGTGCTGCGCGGATGCTGACACGAGCCACGCAGGGGCGACGCGTCGCAACAGCTCCTCAAGCTCTGCGCGCGTCAGGCGGTAGTTGAGTGGCACGTACGGCACGCCCGCGTACGCGGAGGCGAACAGCGTGACGGGAGCCTCAAGGCCGTTGGTGTCCAGCAGCGCCGCGCAGGAGAAGCCACCGCGGGCAAGCTGCCGTGCCCATGCACGGGCGGCGCTGCGCAGGGCGGTGTAGGTCAGTGCGCGCTGCGCGCAGGTCACCGCGATGCGCTCCCCGAAGGCATCCGCTGCCATGTCGAGCAGCATCGCGAAGTTCACAGGGTCAGTCCGAGGAAGGCAGCGCCTTGGCCTGCTTCACCGACAAGGATGCGCCGTTGAGGCTGAGCGAGCCCTCCCCGCCCTTCGTACACAGCAGCTCGAAGCGCTCCTCGGCATCCACGTAGCGCTTGCCGATGAGGGAACCGGTAGCGTGCGCCGGATCCAGCTGCGCCTGCGCCGGCGCGGCTTCCCCGGTAGCGAGCATCTCCGCGCCCCCGCAGCCCAAGTGCGCTTCACCCGCGGGGGCCCGGATCACCATGACCTCGGTGGAACACACCGCGCTTTTGAGGCGCAGGCCCGGTTTGATCGTTCTCATGGCGGCGTAGCTTACGCGTTCGCGAGGATCGCGCCGGCCATGCCGCAAGAGACGAGCGCGTGGGTGAGGTTCTTGACCTGATTCGTGGCCGTGCCGCGCAGCTGCCGCACCGCTTCGGTGATGTTGTTCATCCCGTGAATATAAGCCTCACCAATCAGGCCGCCGTTGGTGTTCACCGGCAGACTGCCACCGACTTCGATGTTGCCGCGCTTGACGAAGTCCTTTGCTTCCCCGCGCCCGCAGAAACCAAACGCTTCGAGCTGCTTTAAGACCTGCGGCGTGAAGGCGTCGTAGATCATGGCGAGCTGCATGTCCTTCGGGGTGAGCCCGGAGCGCCCGTACAGGCGCCGCGCGACGCCGCGTGCCTCGGGCATCATGGTGAGGTCGCCATGGTAGTAGTTCGATATGACCTCGACCTCCGCCGGGATCGACTGGGCCGCGGACACGATGCGCACCGGCGGCTGCTTAAGATCACGGGCGCGTTCGAGGCTCGTGATCACGAGCGCGACGCCGCCGTCACTTTCCTGGCAGCAGTCGAGCAGCCGCAGCACCGGTTCTACGATCCAGCGCGACTGCTGGTGCTCCTCGAGCGTGATGGGCTTGCGGTAGAACCATGCCAACGGATTGGTCGCTGCATGCTTGCGCTGTGCGACCGATACATGCCCCAGGTCCTGATTGGTGACGCCGAAGGTCTCCATATAGTGCTGCGAGGCGAGCGCTTCCCAGCTCGCCGGAGTCTGCGCACCGAAGGGCATGCACCACAGGAGTGATCCGGTGCCTTGGCCGGCGACGTTAACCACCCCGCCGCTGGGCGGCACGAGCGGCTGTCCGAAGCGGTAGGCCGAGCGCTCATTCATGGCGCGCCAGATGAGCACCACTTGCGCGATGCCCGAAGTGACCGCGGCCATCGCCTGGTAAACGGTCGCGACTGAGGCCGCCCCGCCGCCCGGAATGCGGGTCGTGTACGCAAGATCCTTCACGCCCAGACAGCGGCACAGGCCGATCTCATCACTCGGATCAAGCGTGAAGGTGATCATGCCATCCACATCGGCAGGATCGATGCCCGCGTCATCCAGGGCGGCCTTGGAGGCTTCCGCTGCGAGCTGCTGTTCGCTGCGGCCGGAGTTCTTGGAAAATTCGGTCTGGCCGATTCCGGCGATGGCGGCGAATTTAGCCACGCGCGTCACCGCGGGGACGGAACACCGGGACCGCGCGCCCGCCACGGGTGGGCGCGAAACACACCTCCACCGCCATCCCGGCGCGCACCTTCTCGGGACTCACCTCGATCACATTGGAGACCAGGCGGATCCCCTCCTCCAGCTCGATCAGCGCCACGATCGGCGACTCCGCAAATCCGACCGGCGCCGGGTGGCGCGGGATGACCCAGCTGTATACCTTGCCACGCCCGCTCAGCCGAACGGTTTCGCGCCTGAGGTTGTGGCAGGACGGGCACATGGGGCGCGGCGGGTGCACCAGGCGTGAGCAATCCGCGCAGCGCTGACCGAGCAGCTCCCCGCGCGCCT
>DATHLO010000112.1:0-10166 GCA_035488075.1 Steroidobacteraceae bacterium
ACGGCGCAGTGGCTCAGCGCCGCCGGGCTCGCCGCACGGCCGCGGCTTGCGGCGGCGCTGGAAGTCGAAGCCGGTTGGGAGCGCGCGGTCGAAACCGTCCTCGGGGACTACCTTGAGGCGGTGTGCGTCGAGGAGCTCGACACTGCCGCCGGGTCGCTTGCGGGCCTGAGCGCCGGGCGCCTCACGCTCATCGAAGGCAGCACCGGGGGCAGCGCCGCTGCGGCGGATACGCTGGCGGCGCGCGTGCGTGGACCGAGCGCGATCCGCGCCCGCCTCGCGGGGGTGTTTACGGCGCCCTCGCTGGCGCAGGCGCTGCGGCAACGCGCCGCGCTCGAGGAGGGTCATTCCTACATCACGGCAGCCGGTGAGTGGGTCGGGCGGGCGTGGCTGCGCGTCACTCGCGGCAGCGACGAGCGCGCCGGCGTACTCGAGCGCGAACACCGTCTGAAAGGGCTGCGGGCCACGGCCGCCGCGGCCGGCGCGCGCGTCACGCAGGCGGAAGCTGCGCTCGCGGCGGCGCGTGAAGCGCTCGCGGCGGCGGAGAGTGAACGCGAGAGGACCCAGGAGGCGCTGCAGCTTGCGCACCGTACGCATGCGGATCTGCTCGCGGCGCTGCAGGCCGCCCGTGCCCGCGCGGCCGAGTCGCAGCAACGCGGCGAGCGCTTGCGCGCGGACGCCGGAGAGGTCGGACGTGAGCGCGCGGCCACGGAGGAAGCGCTCGCGCGCGCCCGCGAGGAGCTCGCGCGCGCCACGCAGGCGCTGGCCGCTCTTGAGGGGCGACACGGGGAACTCACGAGCGAACGCGAGGCGCGGCGCGCGGCGCTCGCCAGTGCACGCGCGCACGCCCAGACGCGGCAGCTGAGTGCCCGCGACCTGCACGTGCGCGTCGAATCGCGCCGCTCAACCGAGAGCTCGGTGGCGGTCGGGATGGGACGCATGATCGAGCAGCGCGCGCAGCTCGAGGGTCGCCGCGCGGAACTCGAGGGCGAGCTCGCCTCGGGCGATGCCCCCATCCTGCAGGCACAGGCGCGTCTGGATGAGGCGCTCGCGCTGCGGCTCACCGTCGAGGGCGAGCTCGCGGGCGCCCGCGCGACGCTCGAGGCGGCCGAAGCGGCGCTGCACGGCTTCAACGAGGAGCGCCTCGGGGCCGAGCAGCGCGTGAGCGCGGCACGTGAGGCGATGGAGGCGGCACGCCTCACCGCGCAGGAGACGCACGTGCGCCGCGCCGCGCTTGCCGAACAGTTTGCCGAGACCCGCTGCGAGCTCGCCGAGGTGCTTGCGGGGCTCCCCGCCGAGGCGGACGTGCCCACCTGGGAGCAGTCCTTGAGCGAGGCACGCGCCGAGGTCGAGAAACTCGGGCAGGTGAATCTGGCCGCGATCGATGAGCTCAAGGAGCACACGCAGCGCAAGGAGTACCTCGACAGCCAGTTCGCCGACCTCAATTCGGCACTCGGCACGCTCGAGGAGGCCATGCGTCGCATCGACAAGGAAACCCGCACGCGCTTCGAGGACACCTTCGAGCGCATCAACGTCGGTCTGCGCGATAAGTTTCCGCGCCTGTTCGGCGGCGGCCACGCGTACCTGGAGCTCGTCGGCGAAGACAAGCTCAGCGCCGGGGTGGCCGTCATGGCGCGCCCGCCGGGCAAGAAGAACAGCACCATTCACCTCTTGTCCGGTGGGGAGAAGGCACTCACCGCCGTCGCCCTGGTGTTCTCGATCTTCGATCTGAACCCGGCGCCGTTTTGTCTGCTCGATGAGGTGGACGCCCCGCTCGATGAGCACAATGTCGGCCGCTTCTGCGATATCGTGCGCGAGATGTCCGCCCGTGTGCAGTTCGTGTTCATCACCCACAACAAGAGCACCATGGAGCTTGCGTCCCAGCTGATCGGTGTCACCATGAACGAGCCAGGCGTGTCGCGGCTCGTGACCGTGGACGTGGACGAAGCCGTGCGCCTCGCAGCAGTCTGATCACCCTGGGGTGGCGGCCATGAGTTCCGAGCTGCGCTGGATCCTCCTCATCATCGGGGTGCTGTTCATTGCCGTGCTCACCTGGTGGGAGCGGCGGCGCCCGCGTCAGGCGAGCGCGAGCAGCGCCTCGGAGCGCCCCGCGCCGCGCGACCTGGTGGGCGAGAGTGGCGCGCGCACGGCGCGCGAGCCACTGACGCTGCCGGAGATGCGCGCGCGTGAGCCGCTGGTGCCGCACGAGCTGACGGTCGTGAATCTGCCCGAAACCCCGCGCGTGCCGGTGCTCGAGCCGCGCGCCGCCCCCGGGGAGCTGCCGGCGGAGCAAGCCGCCGCTGCGAGCGAGGCGGAACAAGAGCTAGGCCCCGCACCGGCCGGGGAGGCTGAAGCCGCGGCCGAGCGTGCGCCCGGGGCTATCGCGGCAGCGCCACCGCCCGCAGCGTCGGTCGACGCCTTTGACCACGTGCCGAAGGTTGAGCCGGCGAGCGCGGCGCCTGCGCGGGCCGCGCCGCTGCCACCCTCAGCGCCGCCCGTGCGCGAAACGCTGCCGGAGCTGCCCGCCGCCGCGCCCCCGCTGGTCGAGTGGCCCCCGGATGAGCAGCGGCGCATCGTGTCGCTGCGCCTGGTGGCGCCACAGCCGCAGCGCTTCGCCGGCCGCTCACTGCGCCAGGCGCTGGCCGCGGAAGGCTTCGTGCTCGGTCGCTTCGCGATCTTCCACAAGCCCGACGAGGAGCGTCGCGCGGTGCTGAGTGCGGCGAGCCTCAACCGCCCCGGCACGTTCGACGCCGACACGATGGACTCGCAGCACTACGGCGGCCTCTCGCTCTTCGCCGTGCTGCCGGGCCCGAAACCTCCGCCCCAGGCCTTCGATGAACTCGTCTTCACCGCGCGCAGCCTCAATGAGCGTCTGCACGGGGTGCTGCAGGATGAGCAGGGCGGCCCGCTCACGCCCTCGCGCATTGCCTCGCTGCGCGAGCGACTGAACGCCGGGGCGAACTGGTGACAGGCGAGGCGGCGGCGCGCGCCGCCGAGTTGCGCGAGCAGATTGCGCAGCACGACTACCGCTACTACGTGCTCGATGACCCGCAGGTTCCGGACGCTGAGTACGATCGACTCATGCGCGAGCTGCGCACGCTCGAAGCGGCCGACCCGACGCTCATCACCCCCGACTCGCCCACGCAGCGCGTGGCGGGCACCCCGAGTGGCGCCTTTGGCGAGGTGCTGCACCAGGTGCCGATGCTCTCCCTCGATAACGCCTTCACCGAGGAGGAGCTGCGCGGGTTTGACCGGCGCATTCACGAGCGTCTGAACGTGGCCGGCGAGCTCGCTTACGTGGCCGAGCCGAAGCTCGACGGGCTGGCCGTCACGGTGATCTACCGGGAAGGATTGCTCGCGCAGGCGGCCACGCGCGGGGACGGGCTCAGGGGGGAGGACGTCACGGCCAACGTGCGCACCATCCGCGCCGTGCCGCAGCGATTACGGGGTGCCGCGCCGCGGCTACTCGAGGCGCGCGGTGAAGTGTTCATGCCGCTCGCGGGCTTTGAGCGTATGAACGCCCGGGCGCGCGAGCGCGGCGAGAAGGTGTTCGTCAATCCGCGCAACGCCGCCGCCGGCGCCCTGCGACAGCTGGATGCGCGCATCACCGCCGCGCGCCCCCTGAGCGTTTTTTTTTACGGGTTGGGCGCACTCGAGGGCGCCCCACTGCCGAGCGGACAGCAGGAACTGCTCGACCTGCTGCGCACGCAGGGGCTCCCGGTATCCCCGGAAGCGCGCAGGGTGCGCGGCATCGCGGGCTGTCTGGAGTACTACGGCGAGCTTGGCGCGCGGCGCGCGACGCTGCCGTACCAAATCGACGGCGTGGTCTACAAGCTCGAGCGCCGTGCCGACCAGGAGCGCCTGGGCTTCCTGTCACGCTCGCCGCGCTGGGCGATCGCGCACAAGTTTCCCGCCGATGAGGCGCTGACGGTGGTGAAGGGTGTGGAGTTTCAGGTGGGGCGCACCGGCGCGCTCACCCCGGTGGCGCGTCTGGAACCGGTGTTCGTGAGCGGGGTCACGGTGAGCAACGTGACGCTGCACAACATCGATGAGGTGCGCCGCAAGGACGTGCGCGTCGGTGACACGGTGATCGTGCGGCGCGCCGGGGACGTGATCCCGGAGGTGGTGAGCGTGCTGCTCGAGCGCCGGCCGCCCGGCAGTGTGCCGGTGGAACTGCCGAGTGAATGCCCGGTGTGCCATTCACGCGTGCTGCGCGTGGAGGGGGAGGCGGCGGCGCGCTGCACCGGGGGCTTCATCTGCCGGGCGCAGCGCCAGGAGGCGTTGCGCCACTTTGCCAGCCGGCGCGCCCTGGACATCGAGGGCCTGGGGGACAAGCTGATCGAACAGCTGGTCGAGCGCGAGGAGCTCAAATCCCCGGCCGATATCTATGCGCTGACGGTGGCGCAGCTGGCACAGCTTGAGAGGATGGGCGAGAAGTCGGCCGCGAACCTCAGCGCCGCCATCGAGCGCAGCAAGCACACGACGTTGCCGCGCCTGCTTTTCGGGCTCGGGATCCGCGAAGTGGGCGAGGCCACCGCGCTCGCCCTCGCACGTCATTTCGGCTCGCTCGAGCGTCTGATGAGTGCGGACGCGGGGAGCATCGAGCAGGTGCCTGACGTCGGACCGATCGTCGCGGCGCACGTGGCGGCGTTCTTCGGCTCCGCCGAGCACCGCCGGGTCATCCAGGCCCTGCAGCAGCAGGGTGTGCACTGGCCGGACCTGCCCCCGGCAGCGCCCGCCGGGGCTGATCCACTGGCCGGCAAGACCTTCGTGCTCACCGGCACCCTCGCCACGCTCACGCGCGAGGAAGCGCAGGAAGCCCTGCTCGCGCGCGGGGCGAAGGTCTCCGCGAGCGTCTCGAAGAAGACCAGTTACCTCGTCGCGGGCGCGGAGGCCGGCTCCAAGCTCACCAAAGCGCGCGAGCTCAACGTGGCCGTGCTCGATGAGGCTGAGCTGCTCAAACTCCTCGGCCGGGGCTGACAGCCCGCAGCGGGCGGCGGAGGATCACTCCGCCGCCCGTGCGAGACCCATCGTTACTTGCTCGGCGGCGTGGTCGGGGCGCTGCCGGCAGGCGCTGCGGGCGGCGTGGCGGGGGATCCCGCGGCGCCCGGTGCCGCAGCGGCCGGTGCGGGGGCTGCAGGGGCGGCACCCGGTGCCGGAGCCGGTGTGGCGGCGGTCTGATCGAACTTCTCGATCTTGGCGCTGCGCATCAGCTCGTCCATATAGTTACGGAACTTCTTCGCCTGCACGATCTGCTCCAGGCGCTGCTTGACCTGGTCAAACGGTGGCGGCTGAACGTCGCGCGTCTCGACGAGCTGAATCACGTGCCAGCCGTACTGCGTCTGCACCGGCTTGTGGGTGTACTCGCCGGGCTTCAGTGCCTGTACGGCGCCGGCGAACTGCGGCGGCATGCGCTCGGCGGTCATCCAGGGGAGGTCGCCGCCATTGCTCTTGGAAGGATCCATGGAGGAGCTCTTGGCTACCTCTTCGAACTTCTCCCCCTTCTCCAGGCGCGCGATCACTTTGTCCGCAAACGGCTCAGTCGCGACCAGGATGTTGCGGGTGTGGTACTCGACTTTCGGGGTCTGGCCGATCTGCATCTCGTACTCGGCGCGCAGTTCCTGTTCGGTCGGCCCGCGATCCTTCAGATACTTGTCCTGCACCGCCTGCTCGAGCACCTGCATGCGCGAGAGCTGCAGCAGGTAGGCCGTGTCGGTGTTCTTGTCGAGGCCTTCCTTCAGCGCCTCTTCGTTCACCAGCTTTGCGCGGATCAGGTTGTCGAGCGCGTTGGCGCGCATCGCCGGGGTGATGTCCGCGGCGCTCTTGCCGGTGATGCCCTTGATGTAGAACTCATAGAAGCCACGTGAGATCGGTTGGCCGTTCACGGTCGCCACGGGCGGAGAGGTGTCCGCGGCGGCCTCGCTCGCGGGCTTGGGCTGACAGGCGGCAAGGACCGTGAGGGCCGCAGCCAGGATGAAGGTACGCAGATAGTTCATAGAAAGTTTCCGATGTGTTGCCAAAGCAGTGGATTGAAAATTGAGCAGCTGAGTAGGAGCGGGATAGTCGTAATTCGTGCGCCGGCATCAGTGCACTTCATCCGGCGTGTGCGCACTGATGTTAAGTGCGTGCACGGCGCCCTGCAGCAGCGGGGCGACGGCTGCGTACACCAGCCGATGCCGCTCCAGCGCCGAGCGTCCGCGGAAGGCTTCGGCGACCAGTGTGACGCGAAAGTGCCCGCCGGCGCGGGCGCCTTCATGTCCGGCGTGGCGCGCGCTGTCATCGATGATCTCGAGCGCTGTGGGCGCAAGGGCCGCCTCAAGCGCAGCGCGCAGCTCCCCGATGACCGCCTCGCGCCCCATGTCAGCGGGCCGACGGCTCAGCGCTCACCGGGGTGGCGCGGCTGGTCAGCCACAGCACCTGCAGCGCCGTGAACGCGAACGTGAAGAGCGTCAGTCCGAAGATCTTGAAGTTGACCCACGTGCTTTCGCGGGCGTAATGCGCGACCGCGAGGTTAAGTGCGCCCGCGAGCGCATAGAAGCCGACCGACCAGCCGTTCAGCGTGCGCCACAGCGCCGGACTCACCTGCAGGTGCTCCTGGACCGCCGGGCCCAGAAAGCGCTCCGTGAGGGTGCGCGTGCCCACCCAGAAGCTGCCGAGAAACCCGATGCCAACGATCCACAGCAGCACCGTGGGCTTCCACTGGATGAAGGCGCGATTGTGCAGCAGCAGCGTCGCCGAGCCGAAGATCAGCACCAGCACGGCGGACAGCGCGTGGAGGGGGGGAATCTTGCGCTGCCGCAACCAGTCAATGCCAAGCACCAACAGCATCGTGACCATGAGCACCGCGGTGGCCATGTACAGGCCACGCAGGCGATAGGTCACGAAGAACGCCACGAGTGGCGCCAGCCCGGTGAGAGTCTGCATCGGCGGAAGTTGGGGCGACGGTCCTGAGGCGGCGACGGTATACCCGGCAAAGGGCCGCGTATATTGTCACGCGCCGCGGGCAAGTTCCACGCGGGTTGCTTTTTCTGCGAAACGTAAGGTTTTGTGGCCGAATACCTGCAATTGCACCCGATCAACCCGCAGGCGCGCCTCATCCGGCGCGCCGCGGAGCTCGTACGCGCGGGCGGCCTGATCGCCTATCCGACCGACTCCTGCTACGCCCTGGGGTGGCACCTCGGGGATGCGCAGGCACTCGAACGCGTGCGGCGCATCCGCCAGGCGGACCGCCACCACCACTTCACCCTGGTGTGCGCCAATCTCGCCGAAGTGGGGCGGTTTGCACGCCTGGAGACCTGGCAGTTTCGCATGCTGCGTGCCTGCCTGCCGGGTCCGTATACCTTTCTGCTGCGCGCCACGCGCGAGACCCCGCGCCGCCTGCAGCATGCGCGCCGCCGCACCATCGGTGTGCGTATCCCGGCTCATCCGGTGCCGCAGCTGCTGCTGGCCGAACTCAAAGAACCGCTCATGAGCTCAACACTGCTCGTGGGCGGGGACCCGCAGCCGCTGACCTCGGGGGCTGAGATTGCGGCGCGCCTCACGCATGAGATCGACGCCATCCTCGATGGCGGGGACTGTGGCATCGAGCCCACCACCGTTGTTGATCTGTCGGTCACTCCGCCCGTGATCGTGCGCAAGGGCAAGGGTGATCTCGGCCCCATCATGGGCCGTGCGCTATAATTGCGCCCCGTGAGTGTAACTCCGAGCCTTATGCGCCGCGCACGCTGCGTGCGTGCTGCCGCCCCCTCTGATCACGTTTCCGCTTCCGCACGCCCCGCCGGCCTGCGGGGAGGCACGTGAGTTCACCTGCGCCGGCGCGGCGCGTGCTCTCGGGCATGCGGCCCACCGGGCGGCTGCACTTGGGCAACTACCACGGCGCGCTGCGCAGCTGGGTGGAGCTGCAGTACCAGTACGAGTGCTTTTTCTTCGTCGCCGACTGGCACATGCTCACCACCGGGTACGAGGACACCGCGCATCTGCAGGAACACGTGCGCGAGGTGCTCATCGACTGGCTGGCCGCGGGCTTGAATCCGGGGGTGGCGACGCTCTTCATCCAGTCCCACGTGCCCGAGCACGCGGAGCTGCATCTGCTGTTGTCCATGATCACCCCCCTCGGCTGGCTCGAGCGCGTGCCCAGCTACAAGGACCAGCAGGAGCAGCTGAAGGAGAAGGATCTGGCCACCTACGGCTTCCTCGGTTACCCGCTGCTGCAGAGTGCCGACATCCTGGTGTACCGCGCCGCATTCGTGCCGGTCGGGGAGGATCAGGTGGCGCACGTGGAGCTCACGCGCGAGACCGCGCGGCGCTTCAACCACCTCTACGGCCGCGAGCCGGATTTTGAGGCCAAGGCCGAGCGCGCGGTGAAGAGCCTCGGCGGGCGCAACACGACCAACTACCGCCAGCTGCGGCGCAAATTCCAGGAAACCGGCGACGTCGAGGCGCTGCAGCGCGCGCAGGCGCTCGTGCAGAGCAACAACCGCATCACGGTGGCCGATCGCGAGCGCCTCCTGGGCTTCCTCGAGGGCACGGGCGTGAGCATCCTGCCCGAACCGCAGGTGCTGCTCACCGCCACCCCCAAGGTCCCCGGACTCGACGGGCGCAAGATGTCCAAGTCCTACGGCAACACCATCGGCCTGCGCGAGGAACCCGAGGAAGTGGTGAAGAAGCTGCGCGCCATGCAGACGGATCCGGCGCGCGTGCGCCGCACCGATCCGGGCGATCCGGAAAAGTGTCCGGTGTGGGATCTGCACAAGATCTATTCCGATGACGCCACGCGCAAGTGGGTCAACGAGGGCTGCCGCACCGCCGGTATCGGCTGCCTCGAGTGCAAGCAGCCCCTGATCGAGAAGGTGGTCGAAGAGATCAGCGGCATGCGCAAGCGCGCACAGGAGTTCGAGGACAACCCCGAACTCGTACGCGGCATCGTGGCCGAGGGCGCGGACAAGGCGCGCGAGGCGGCCCGGCACACGCTCGATTCGGTGCGCCGCGCCATGCACCTGCGTGCGGACTGAAGCTGCGATGAAGCCCAAACCCGACCTGAAGATCGTCGTCTCCAACGCCCCAGCCCCGGGCCTCGCGCCACTGGCGCCGCCCGAGCAGGCGGAGCTGCCCTTCGCGCTGGTGAACGGCGAGCCGTTCTCGCAGCTGCCGCGCGATCTGTACATCCCGCCGCAGGCGCTCGAGGTCTTTCTCGAAGCCTTCGAGGGACCGCTCGATCTGCTGCTGTACCTCATCCGCCGCCAGAACCTCGACATCCTCGACATCCCGCTGGCCGAGATCACGCGCCAGTACATGCAGTACATCGAGTTGATGCAGGACCTGCAGCTCGAGCTCGCCGGGGAGTACCTGGTGATGGCCGCCACGCTCGCCGAGATCAAGTCGCGCATGCTCCTGCCGCGGCCGCAGCTGAGCGATGAGGGCGAGCTTGATCCGCGCGCGGAGCTGGTGCGGCGCCTGCAGGAATACGAGCGCTTCAAGCGCGCGGCCGAAGGCATCGATACGCTCGCGCGCCTGGAGCGCGACGTGTGGACGACCTCCGTGCCGCTGTCCGAGCAGCGCGTGGTGCGCGCGCTGCCGCAGATCACGCTGCAGGAGATGCTGGTCGCCTTCAAGGACGTGGTGGCGCGCGCGCAGATGTTCGCCCACCATCACATCCAGCGCGAGCAGCTCTCGGTGGGCGAGCGCATGAGTGACATCCTCGCGCGTCTGGGTCACGACGGATTCCTGCCATTCATACAGCTGTTCCGTGCCGAGGAGGGCCGCATGGGGGTGACGGTGACTTTCGTGGCGATCCTGGAGCTGATGCGCGAGGGACTGATCGATATCGTGCAGACCGAGTCCTATGCGCCGCTGCACGTGCGCGCCGCAACCCCGGCGCCGCAGCTGCGCGTGGTGAGCAACGAGAGGGCCGACGTCGGCGGCCCCGCGGCGGCGGCCGATGACGAGGAACCGCTATGAATGAGTCATACGTGAGGAACGTGCTCGAGGCGGCGCTGCTCGCGGCCGGCAACCCGGTCCCGCTCGCCGAGCTGCAGCGCCTGTTCGAGGAGAACGTGCGGCCGGGCACGGCGCAGCTGCGGGGGGCACTGGCTGAGCTGTGCGCCGAGTACGCCGGCCGGGGCATCGAGCTGAAGGAGACGGCGAGCGGCTTTCGCATCCAGGTGCGCCGC
>DATHLO010000113.1:0-14570 GCA_035488075.1 Steroidobacteraceae bacterium
CAGCTGTTCGAAATCGTGGGACTGTCCGATGAGGTCGTCGGGCTGTGCTTCACCGGCACCGAGAGCCGCGTGCAGGGTGCGGACTTCAGCGACCTGCAGTCCGATGCGCTCGCGCTCGCGGCACGGGCGTGGAACGCGCGCGAGCCGATCGGGCAGGGGGGGCTCCTCAAGTACGTGCACGGCGGGGAGTACCACATGTACAACCCCGACGTGATCGCGGCCCTGCAGGCGGCGGTGGTCTCGGGCGACTACGGCTACTACCGCCAGTACGCAGCGCTCGTCAACGAGCGCCCCGCTTCGACCTTCCGTGACCTGCTCGGGCTGCGGCCGCAGGTTGCGATCCCGCTGGCCGAGGTGGAGCCGGTGGAGGCGGTGCTGGCGCGCTTTGACAGCGCCGGCATGTCCCTCGGCGCGCTTTCCCCTGAGGCGCACGAGGCGCTCGCCATCGCCATGAACCGCCTGGGAGCCCGCTCCAACTCCGGCGAAGGCGGCGAGGATCCGGCCCGCTACGGCACCGAGAAGAACTCCAAGATCAAGCAGGTCGCCTCGGGACGCTTCGGCGTGACACCGGAGTACCTGATCAACGCGGAGGTGCTGCAGATCAAAATCGCGCAGGGAGCGAAGCCGGGCGAAGGCGGCCAGCTGCCCGGCCACAAGGTCAACGACATGATCGCGACCTTGCGCTTTGCGCGTCCGGGCGTGGGCCTGATCTCCCCGCCGCCGCACCACGACATCTACTCCATCGAGGATCTGGCGCAGCTGATCTTCGATCTGAAGCAGGTGAATCCGCGCGCGCTGGTGTCGGTGAAGCTGGTGGCGGAGCCTGGCGTCGGCACGGTCGCCGCCGGGGTCGCCAAAGCGTACGCGGATCTCATCACCATCTCCGGCTACGACGGCGGTACCGGCGCAAGTCCGCTCTCCTCCATCAAGTACGCCGGCACGCCCTGGGAGCTCGGGCTCGCCGAGACCCACCAGACCCTGCGCGTGAATGACCTGCGCCACCGCGTGCGCCTGCAGACCGATGGCGGCCTGAAGACCGGGCTTGACGTGGTGAAGGCGGCGATCATCGGCGCGGAGAGCTTCGGCTTCGGCAGCGCGCCCATGGTGGCCTTAGGCTGCAAGTACCTGCGCATCTGCCACCTCAACAACTGCGCCACCGGGGTCGCGACGCAACACAACGTGCTGCGCTCGAAGTACTTCATCGGCCTGCCGCAGATGGTGATGAACTATTTCCGCTTCGTCGCCGAGGAGGTGCGCGAGATTCTCGCCTCTCTCGGGGTGCGCACCTTGAGCGAGGTAATCGGCCGCACCGAGTACCTCGAGGTGCTCGAAGGTGCGACCGCCCGGCAGCGCAAGCTCGATCTGACGCCGATCCTCTCGGACGCGGGCGTCGACAAAGCGAGCGCGCAGTTCTGCCTCAGCGCCTCGAATGCGCCGTTCGACCAGGGCGAGCTCGCCGAGCGCATGGTGCGCGAGCTGCTGGCGGCGATCGAGAGCAGGTCCGGTGGCGAGTGGCGTTACGAACTGAAGAACTTCAACCGCTCGATCGGCGCGCGCCTCTCGGGTGAGATCGCGCGCCGCTGGGGCAACTACGGCATGAGCGAGGCGCCCATCACGGTACGCTGCCACGGCAACGCCGGACAGAGTTTCGGCGTGTGGAACGCGGGCGGACTGCACCTGTATCTCGAGGGCGATGCCAACGATTACGTCGGCAAGGGCATGGCGGCCGGGCGCATCGTGCTGCGCCACCCCAGGAGCGCGCGCTTCGTGGCGCGGGACACGGTCATCATGGGCAATACCTGCCTGTACGGGGCGACCGGCGGGGAGCTGTACGCAGCCGGCATCGCCGGGGAGCGCTTCGCGGTGCGCAACTCCGGCGCGGTCGCAGTGCTCGAGGGCGCCGGGGATCACTGCTGCGAGTACATGACCGGCGGGGCGGTGTGCGTGCTCGGGCGCACGGGTGTTAACTTCGGCGCCGGCTTTACCGGCGGCTTCGCCTACGTGCTGGATCTGGAGCGCAATTTCGTCGACCGCTACAACCACGAGCTGATCGACATCAGCCGCATTCACCCCGAGGCCATGCAGTCGCACGTGCAGCACCTGGAGAGCCTGCTCGAACGGCACGTGAGCGAGACCGAAAGCGTCTGGGCGGCGGAGATCATGAGTGACCTGCGCACGTATCTGCCGAAATTCTGGGTCGTGAAACCCAAGGCGGCCTCGATCGATTCGCTCATCGACAACCTGCGGCGCGCGGCGTAGACGAAAGCCGCGCGCAGCGTCATGGCCGACAAGAACCTGCAGTTCCTGGACATCCCGCGCGCCGATCCGCCCAAGACGGCGGTAGAGGTGCGCGTGGGAAATTTTCGCGAAATCTACGCGCCCTTTGATGCCACGGGCGCAAGCCAGCAGGCCGGGCGCTGCATCGCCTGCGGTAACCCCTTTTGTGAATGGAAATGTCCGGTCCACAACTACATCCCCAATTGGCTGAAGCTCATCGAGGAAGGCAATCTCTTTGAGGCGGCGGAGCTGTCGCACAAGACCAACTCGCTCCCCGAGGTGTGCGGGCGTATCTGTCCGCAGGACCGCTTGTGCGAAGGCGCCTGCACCCTCAATGACGGTCTGGGAGCGGTCACCATCGGCGCGATCGAAAAATACATCACCGACGAGGCGCTCAAGGCCGGCTGGAAGCCGGACATGTCGCACGTGCAGGTGAGCGGCAAGCGTGTCGCCGTAATTGGCGCCGGTCCTGCCGGTCTTGGCTGCGCTGACATCCTGGTGCGCAACGGCGTAGCCCCGGTGGTGTTCGACCGGCACGAGCGCATCGGCGGCCTGCTCACCTTCGGCATCCCGCCGTTCAAGCTCGAGAAGCAGGTGCTGGAGAAGCGCCGCGAGATCATGGAAGGCATGGGAGTGCAGTTTCGCCTCGGCGTCGAGATCGGCACGGATCTTAAGCTCGCGCAGCTCCTGGACGAGTACGACGCACTCTTCTTAGGGATGGGCACCTACACCGCCGTGCGCGGCGGCTTTGCCGGCGAGGAGCTGTCGGGCGTGCACGAGGCGCTGCCGTATCTGATTTCCAACATCCGCCACGAGCTGGCACTGCCCGGCGCGAGCGCTCGACTCATCAGCATGCGCGGCAAACGCGTGGTGGTGCTCGGTGGTGGCGACACCGCCATGGACTGCAACCGCACGGCGCTGCGTCAGGGTGCGGAGTCGGTGACCTGCACCTATCGGCGCGACGAACGCAACATGCCCGGCTCGCGTCGCGACTACCGGAACAGTCGCGAGGAGGGCGTCGAGTTTCTCTTCAATCGTCAGCCCATCGAGATCGTCGGTTCCGAGGCGGTCGAGGGGGTTAAGCTCGTGAGCACTCAGCTCGGCGCGCCCGATGTCCGCGGCCGGCGCGTGCCGCAGCCGGTGCCAGATTCCGAGGAGATCGTGCCGGCGGATGCGGTCATCATCGCCTTCGGCTTCCTGCCCAGTCCGCCCGCCTGGCTCAGCGAGCACGCGATCCGCCTGCACGACAGCGGGCGCGTGCGCGTCTCATCCGCCGAGGCGCAGCCGTTTCAGACCACCAACCCGAAGGTGTTCGCCGGCGGGGACATGGTGCGCGGCTCGGATCTGGTCGTGACCGCGGTGTTTGAAGGGCGCGAGGCGGCGCGCGGCATTCTCAACTACCTCGGAGTCAGTTAGCGCTGCGCCAATAAAAAAAGCCCCGCGCACGGCGCGGGGCTTTTTAGTTTTTTCGCCTCAAACGACTCGGTGGTTCGCTGTCAGCTCCTTCCGAGCAGCGCCGCGGACTTCCCATTCCGCTCCCGCCTTCGGCACGTTGCGTCATCACGAGCATCTAAACTTTCCGGCTGAAACGCTTGGAGCCACTGCTCCGGCTTCTATCGCGAGGCCCGCATGTTCATCCACGCGCTGTATCGTTCCTGACAACCACAACAAGTTCGCGATTGTCGTCACCCGTGCCCGCGTCGATCCCCGAGTTTTCTTGTGTTGTAAGTTGTCCTGTCTCTATGGCTTTGGCGCATCACCGTCACAAGAGCGCGTTCGGCCGGAGAAAAAAATCGTTTACTGACGGTGCCTTGGACGCTAATTGTACTGATTCCATCAGGAAAAGCGATGTCGTGATTTAGAGACACTGGCCCGCAGAAGCCCTCGGGGAGCTGCGGCGGGAACATCGATGTGACATAAGCCGCGTGCGGCCTGAAAACGCCTCAGCCGTGGATGCGCACCGAGAAGCGCACGCCCCCCCCGTCCGGGAGGTTCGCGGCGCGCGCCTCGCCGCCGTGAAACTCGGCGATCAGCCGCACGATGTACAGCCCGAGTCCGAAATGCGGCCGCTCATCGCGCCCGGGGCGTGAGCGCCACAGCGACTCGAACAGCCGCCCCTCCACGTGCAGCGGCAGCGCCGGACCGGGATTCTCGACCTCGATCAGCGCGTCGTGTCCTTCCAGGCGCAGGCGCACCGTGATGCTCGCGTGCGCGGGGCTGAAGTCCACGGCATTCTCGATGAGCTTATCGAGCATCTGCACGATCAGATCGGGCGCGCCGCGCAGGGTGAGCGTCGCAAGCGCGGTGTCGAAGCGGAACGTACGCTGCGGGAACGCCGCCCCGTAGGCGCCGACGGCGGCGGCGAGCACGGGCGGCAGGTCGAAATCCACCCGCTCGGCGCTGCTGATCGCCTCTTCCACCCGCGTGGCCGCGCCCATGGCGAGCAGGATCGTGTTGAGCCGTTCGCTCCCCTGGCGCGCGCGCTCGAGGTAGGCGCGCGCAGCCGGGGGCACCTGCTCGGACTCCAGGTTGTCCAGCGAGGAGCGCACGATCGTGAGCGGGGTGCGGATCTCGTGCGCGAGGCGCCCGGCGAGCGTGCGCAGGTAGCTGGTGTACTCGTTCAGGCGCGCGAGCAGCGTCGAGAAGCTGCGCGCGACGTCGCCGAGTTCATCGCGCGCCGCGGTCTCCGGGAAGCTCGTGTCGAGTCCGGCGCGCGTGAGCGCTGACTCGCTCGCGCGGCGCAGGCGCGAGAGGCGCAGCGCGAGCCAGGCGGCGAAGGCGAGGATCGCGCTGATGACGATCGCGCTCGTGGCGAGGGTGAAATTGAGCATGTGCGTCAGCGCCCGGTCGCGCAGCCGGATCCAGCGATCGGCGCTTTGCGTGACCTGCAGCTCACCGATGACGAACGCGTGATCGCGGTCATAGATTCGGCTCGAGGATTCGAGCGGCTGACGCTCGCTCGGCCGGTCGACGAAGCGCCGGTACAGGCGCGCGAGCATCGGCGCTTCGGGGGACAGATTCACGGGCCGCGCGAGTGCGTCCGCGCGCGCCAGCACCCGACCGGCGGGGGTCGTCACCGAGAGCTTCAGTCCCGGCTGCAGAAACTGTGTGAGGTAGCGGCCGAGCTCGGGCGCGGCGAGGATCAGGTGTCCGATGGTGTGCAGGTCATCCGGGCGCAGCGTGCCGTAGCTCACCGGCAGCGCGCCGCGCGCGTCACGATCATCCACCAGCACCCCGAACCCCTTGCCGAGCATCGACAGCGGCACGCGCAGTTCGATGCGATAACCGTCGGCACTGGATTGCCAGGCACCGCGGATGCGCGGCTCGATGCGCGCGCTCTGACGGCCGTACTCCCCGCTCTCGATCCGGCGGGCACTCACCGCTCCGGGGCCGGTCGCGGCGAGGAACACCTGCTGCTGCACACCCTGCGGGTCCTCGAAGCCCAGCCAGACGCGGTCACCGAAGGTGGCGGGGTCCAGGGGATTGTTGCCCGGTGCATCAAAAAGCGCATGCTCGTCGTGGACCCGCAGCGCGACATACAGCATGCGCTCGTGCACGCCGGTGAGAATCGCGAAGCCGTGGTGTTCGTCCCGGTCGAAATGCGTCCACTGCCCCTCGCGTGGCCAGTCCGCCGCGTAGCCATCGAGGAGCGGCGCCGCCGGCAGCGCGATCGGCTCAAGATCGTAGGGCGTCGGCTTGTAGAACTCAGGATCGGGCGCGCTCGGCGGCGCGGCCTGCGAGGTCTCCGTGACGGCCTGCGGCGCCGGCGGGGTCTCGCGATACAGCAGGTCCGTGCGTCCCTGGAGTGAGGCGGCGATGGTCTGCGAGAGCCCCTGCAGGGACTCCGCTTCGCCCTGGCGCAGCGCCGACTCCATCTCGCGCGCGTAGCGACAGCCCGCCCAGGGCAGCACGAGCGTGGCGAGGCCGAGCAGCAGCAGCTTCAGGCGCAACGACATGGACGGCGCCTACTGCACCCAGCGGTAGCCCATGCCGTAGACGGTCTGCAGCGCGTCGAACTTCGGATCGCTCGCCTGGAACTTGCGGCGGATGCGCTTCACGTGTGAGGTGATCGTGTTGTCATCGAGCACCACGTTGGCGGCGTCCATCAGCTGCTGGCGGTTTCTGACGTGGCCCGGGTGATGCGCCAGCGCGTGCACGATCCAGAACTCGGTCAGCGACAGCGGCACCACCGTCTCGTCCCACTGCACCGCCATGCGCTCGGCGTCGAGCGTGAGGGCGCCGCGGCGCATCACGTCGGTGGCGGCGGCGGGCCGGCGCAGCGCTTCGACGCGGCGGAAGAGCGCGTTCACGCGCGCGATGAGATGCGGCAGGCTCAGATCCTTGGTGAGGAAGTCATCGGCTCCGAGGCGCAGACCCGACACGGCGTCAAGTTCGCTGTCGCGGGCGGTGAGAAAGATGATCGGTAGCTCGGCGGAGAGCGCGCGCAACTGCCGGCACAGTTCGAAGCCACCCTCCGGTTCGTCCTCGAGCGAGATGTCGATGACGGCCAGATCCGGCAGCCGCGCGGCGCAGGCGCTCATCGCCTGGGCGCGGTTCGCGTAGGTGCGTACCGCGTAGCCCTCGCGCGTGAAAGCCGCAGCGTAGTTGTCGCGCAGTGCGGGTTCATCCTCGACGATGGCGATGAGACGCTTCATGGAGGTCAAGGCTACAGGCGAAGCCGGTAGCGGGAAAGCGCCGCCCGCTGCCATATTGCGCCACAATTTTTCACCGGCTCGGCACCATTGCCGCCGCAGCGTGTCGCGGCCGCGTCGCGAAATACTCCCATGTCGTACGCACGGGAGACTTCGATGAGTTCACAGTTGCAGGCACGCGCGCACGGCGCGCCGCGTGCGCAGGTGATCCTCAACTGGCTGGCGCTGCTCGCGCTGCTCGCCCTCGTCATCGTCTGAAGTGGAAGCGCGCGAGCGCCGGTACTTTAGCCGCAGCCCAACTGCGCCCGCACCTGCGAGAGTGGCGCGCCGAGGAGTGCCGCCGCGCGCGCCTGCGCCGCTGCCGCGTCGGCGGGCGACAGGGCCAGGAGCGCCGATGAGGACGCGGGCACGAGCGCCCAGGCCACGTACTGTGCCACGCCAAAGCAGCCCTCCTGGTTCAGGTGTTGCAGGAATTGACCCCAGGCATAGCGCTCCGTGGGCGGCAGGCTCGGGTCGAGGTCGTCGCCTGCGGGGTCCGTCGGTCCGGCGAGCGCCATGAGCGCGGCCAGATTGCCCGCGGAGGCCGCCGCGACGAGCAGCCCCCGTGCCTCGGTCGGATCCGTCGCGGGCGTCGGGCAGCCCTTGAGCAGACAGCGTGCCAGTTCCTCGGCGGCATCCGGCGAACGCTCCGCTGCCTCGTGCAACAGCGTCATCGCTTCCGCCTGACTCTCAGGCGTACCTTTCTGCAGCAGTGCGCTCGCCAACTCGGCTTTGGCGTCGGCATCACCGGGCGCGAGCGTCTTGCGCCGGTACTCGATTTCAAGATCCAGCTCATCTGCGCCGCGCAGCGTCTCGAGGGCTCGTCCGAAGATGTTGACGGCCTCCTCTTTGAGTCGCGGCAACAGCTGCTGCGTGAGTTCGGACTTCGCCTGCTGGCAGGCCGCGACTTCATCCACGCTGGGGCCGACCTGCTCCTGGGTGAGCAGCACGTCCAGGCGTTGCAGTGTTTGCGGTGCCGCCCCGTTCCGGGTGGCCATCTGCAGCATGCGCTCGCGGTGCGTCGCTGATTCCTCCGGCCCGTTGCACTGCGATAGCGAGATCAGAACGCGCAGCGCGTGTTGATCGCCGGCGCGCGCCAGGGGAAGGACGCGCCCGAGCGCGTCCAGTTGTTTGCCTGCGCACAGCAGCGACAACACCTCGGGCGAAGCTGCGCGCGCCAGAACGAAATGATATTGCGCACAGCGCAGACGGGCGTTGAAAGCTGAAGCCGTCAGGGGCGTCGACGCGCTAATACCAGCGACTGGCGACGCAGGCGGCGTAGCTGTGGCACGCGCGGGCGCCGGTGCTGTGGCAAGCGCTGCGGCGGGCCCAGCGGGTCGAAACGGGGCCGGTGCTCGCGGGCGCACCCGCACGCAGATCACGAGGATTGCGCAGATCAGGACCAACAGCACGGCAGCCGCTCGACCCGCTCGCATCGGTACAGTATGTCGCAGTGAGCCCGCGGCGAGGGCAGCGCCGCGCTCTTAGAACGCGTTAAAGCCCGTCAGCTCCCGCCCGATCGTGAGCTGGTGGATCGTCTCCGTGCCCTCGTAGGTGATGACGCTCTCAAGATTCAGCATGTGGCGGATCGGGGCGAATTCGGCGCTGATCCCCGCCCCGCCGAGCATGTCGCGGCAGTCGCGCGCGACATCGAGCGCCATGCGGCAGTTGTTCCACTTGGCGAGCGACACGTGCGCGGGCTGCATCGTGCCGGCGTCCTTCATGCGCCCGAGCTGCAGCGCGAGCAGCTGCGCGGTGGTGATGCGCCGCGCCATCTCCGCGAGGCGCACCTGGATCATCTGGTTGTGCGCCAGCGGGCGGCCAAAGAGCATACGGCTCTGGGTGTACTCGAGCAGCTGCTTAAGACAGGCCTGCGCGGCGCCGATGACCCCCCAGGCGATACCGTAACGCGCCTGGGTGAGGCACGAGAGCGGCCCTTTGAGGCCGACGACGCCCGGCAGCACGCGCGCGGCGGGCACGACGACGTTGTCGAGGAACAGCGCCGCGGTGATCGAGGCGCGCAGCGAGAATTTATGCTCGATCTCGGGAGCGGAGAATCCCGGCGTCCCCTTCTCGACGAGGAAGCCGCGGATGCCTTCGGGCGTCATGGCCCACACCAGCGCCACATCGGCGATGGCGCCGTTGGTAATCCACATTTTCGAGCCGTTGAGCACCCAGTCCGCGCCGCGCTTCTTGGCGTGCGTCTTCATGTTGGCCGGATCCGAGCCGCCCTGCGGCTCGGTGAGCCCGAAGCAGCCGATGAGCTCGCCCCGCGCCATGCGCGGCAGGTACGTCTGTTTCTGCTCCTCCGAGCCGAACGCCCAGATCGGATACATGCACAGCGAGGATTGCACCGAGACGAAACTGCGGATGCCCGAGTCGCCACGCTCGAGCTCCTGGCAGATGAGTCCGTAGCACACGGCGTTGAGTCCGGCGCAGTCGTAACCCTGGAGCGAGGAGCCGAGGAGGCCGAGCTCGGCGAGTTTCGGCACGAGCTGCCGCGGGAAGCGATGTTCCTCGAAGGCCTTCTGAATGACGGGCAGTACCTCAGCATCCACCAGCCGCGCGACGGACTCCTGTACCAGGCGCTCTTCCTCGCTCAGGGCTGCGCGTACGCCGAACAGATCCAGCGGGTCGATCGCAGTCCCGGCGGCCTTGCGGGCGGCAGGGTGGGGGGTAGCAGCCACGGCACTCTCCTGAAGGAAAACACTAAAAAAGAAGCCCCGCGAAGCGGGCGCGCATGATAGCGGGTATCGCCGCAGAGGGCATCCGCGCCCCGCGAGCTGGCACCGGCGCACCCGTTGGTGCACCCTTCCTACCCATGAAAATCCCCGAGATCCTACTGGTTGAGACCGTGCACCAGCCCGGCAGCCTCGCCAAGGTGCTGCAGGTGATCGCCGATGCGGGGCTCGCCATCGAGCACCTCACGGCGCTGCGCCGCGACCAGGGCCGCACGGTGTGGGAAATCACCCTGGAGATGGACGAGGAAACCGACCGCTCACTCTACGAGCGCATCGGCCAGCTGCCGACGGCGCGTTTCCTGGGCAAGTCCGATCGGGTGTTCAACCGTCACCGCGGCGGCAAGATCCGCACGGTCGCGAGCCTGCCCATCAACACGCGCCAGGTGCTGCGCGACGTGTACACCCCGGGCGTGGCGCGCGTGTGCCTCGCCATCCAGAAGGACCCGCAGGCGGCGCGCGAATTTACCGCGCTCGCCCGCACCGTGGCGATCGTGACTAACGGCACCGCGGTGCTCGGGCTCGGCAACATCGGGGCGCTCGCGGGCCTGCCGGTGATGGAGGGCAAGGCGGCGCTGTTCGCCGAACTCGTCGGCATCAACGGCGTGCCGATACTGCTCAATGAGACCGAGCCTGCGCGCGTGGTGCAGGCGGTGCTGGCGATCGAGTCCTCCTTCGGCGCCATTCAGCTGGAGGACTTCGCCGCTCCCGAGTGCTTCCAGATCGAACAGGCGCTGCAGGAGCGCCTCGCAAAGCCGGTGATGCACGATGACCAGCACGGCACGGCCGTCGTCGCCCTCGCAGCTCTGCAGAACGCGACACGCTACGGGCAGCACGAGCTGCGCACGAGCACCGTAGGACAGATCGGCCTCGGCGCCGCCGGGCACGGCATCGTGCAGCTGCTGCGCGCTTACGGCGTGAAACACATCCTCGGCACCGATCGCAATCCTGCGGCGGTGGCGCGCCTCGAGGCGCAGGGCGGGGAGGGCACGACGCTTGAATCGCTCATGCAGCGCGCGGATATCGTGATTGCGACCACGGGCGTGAAGGGCCTCATTCGGCCGCAATGGGTGCGCGAGGGCCAGGTAATCCTCGCGCTCTCCAATCCTGATCCGGAGATCGAGCCGCTCGTGGCACGCGAGCACGGCGCCGCCTTCGCCGCCGACGGCAAGGGCATCAATAACCTGCTCGCCTTCCCGGGGCTGTTCAAGGGCGCGCTGGAAGCGAACGCGTCGCGCTTCTCGGAGGCGATGCTCATGGCCGCAGCCGACACGATTGCCGGCCTCGCGCGCGAGGATGAGCTCGTGCCCGACCCGCTGGACAAAGCCCTGCACGAAGCCGTCGCTGCCGCGGTGCGCGCCGCCGCCCCCGGGCGCACACTCGAGCTGGGATAGCGCCCGGACAAGGTGAGCTAAACTGACGGCGCCGCCTCCCGACTCCGAAGAAGAACCAGACGTCATGACCCGCACGGCCGCGTGCTTCGGTGAACTGAGTCCGGCGCGCACGCTCAAGCGCCCCCTTTCCCCCTTGCAGTGGACGGCGATCGGCGCGCTGGCGATACCTTTGTGGGCCATGTGGCCTGCGCTCGCGCTGCGCACTGCCGCAGTACCCCCGCTCGAGACGCTCACGCTGGCGTTTTTGTGCGGCTCGATCAGCTTCAAGGCGCTGCATATGAGCGCGCGAGAACCCGCAGCACATCCCGGGCGATCCTGGCGCTCCTGGATTCCGGGGTTGGTTTACGCCGGCGCACTTTCCGGCGGTGACGTCTGCTTCCTCTTGGCCCTGCACCGCATCCCGGCGGCCCAGGCGAACCTCCTGGTCTACCTATGGCCGGTCATGATCGTCCTCATCGGCGCTGCGGTCGGGTTGTTTCGGCTGCGCGCGCGACAGCTCCTCGGTCTGTTGCTCGGCTTTTCCGGAGCGGTCATCCTCATCTGGGACGGTCATGTTTCGCTCGCCGCAGGCGGCATCGCGCTCGCGCTGCTCAGCGGCGCACTGTGGGCGGCGTACTGCGTCTTCCGGCTGCTGTGGCAGGAGCCGACCGGCAACCTCCTGGCGCGCGGCTGCCTGATTTCGACCGTGCTGTGTGCAGTGTTGCATCTGCTGCTCGAGCCCACCGTCGTGCCCGAGGCGGGGGCGCTCGCGGCGATCGCGACCGCGGGCTTCATCGCCCTCGGCGTCGGCAACTTCCTTTGGGATCTGGGCTTCCGGCGCGGTGACGGCCACCTGCTGGCCGTGATGGCCTACGCCACGCCGCTGTGCAGCGCGCTCCTGCTCACGGCGCTCGGGGCGGCACTCCTGACCTGGAACCTGCTGATCGGCGCGCTCGTCATCGTGCTGGCGGGCATGTTGTCCCGCTCGGCCGATTCAGGCACGCGCACCGGTATTTAGATTCCCTGCACGCCAATTGTCACGCCCTTCAGAAAGGCCCCGGCTCCACCGTCGGTGGTTTTCCTTTCAACTCCGGAAGAATGCACATCGATTTCCAACAACCGACGGCTGACGGCAGCTGCCTATGAGCTCGGGTTCCAACAACGTTGAGACCGTCGCATGAAGCTGTCGGAGTTCCTTACATAACAGTTACGAATGCGTTTCACATGTTATGTATATTCAATGGCTTGCATTGAGGGCACACAAATTGCTGTAGCCATCGGGTGTCGCGCGCTGCTGCCGTGGCACTTGGACCTTCATCCAAACCCAAGGGCGGCGATACTCCATGAACAAACCCCACCTTCGCGTCGCGGGGCTTGCCCTGCTAGCGGGATTTTTGGCAGTGCCTGCAGCTCAGGCGGATCTGCTCGTCTCAGGCGATAGCAATCTTGGCAACGGCCTGACAATTGCCGGAAACCAGCAGTTCTTCAGCAATTTGCTCGGCAGCGGCACCAACGTCGTCTTTCAGACGACGACACACACCGGCGACCCGACCGAAACGATGTCGCAGGCTGACATTATCAGCTACCTCACAAGCCGAGGGGCCACCGTCACACAGGTCAGCACCGTCACTGCGGCTAACCTCGCCGGGGCATCACTGTTTATCAGTTTTCTTCCGGATACGGCCTACACCGGCGCGGAGGAGAGCGCGATCCATGGGTTTCTAAATTCCGGCCACACCGCCTTACTGACGGGCGAGTTTGCCCCCTACGACACCGCGGCAGACAACCATATCAACAGTCTGCTGTCCTACCTCGGCAGCTCCATGAGCCTCACCGAGAACGATCTCGACAATCTGCAGCATTTCGCAACCGCCTCCCAGATCCAGCCAACGCGTTACACGATCGGAGTAACGAATTTCGAGTACGGCGGCGTCAGCACCGTCACCGGTGGCACGGCGATATTCGACACGGTCAACGGCAGCCCTTTCCTCGAATACACGCCGTACGCGTCCACGGGTGCGGGCGGGTCCACGGGTGGGGGCGGGTCCACGGTAGCGGGCGTTCCCGAACCGGCGACGCTCTCGCTGCTCGGCCTGGGCCTTGCCGGTGTCGGCTTCATGAGGCGGCGTAAGGCGAAGTAAGCGCCTGCGTCAATCGATGCAAGAACCCCGGCCACGCGCCGGGGTTTTTGTTATGGGACGGGCGAGGGCAAGGCCGTCATGCGAGCGTCCGCGTGGCCCCAACGCGGAGGCGACGACTTGCAGTGGAACCCCGGTCTTGGTCAGGAAGCTCGCGTAGCCGGAGCGCAGGGTGTGAAACGAGATCGGCGGTTGCATCTCGCCGTGCAGGCAAGTGCCGCACGCTCCGGTGGGCCGAAACTGCCGGGCAACGGGGTTGCCCGGCGTGCGTGCGGGCTAATCAGGCCGCCATCATGCCGCGCAGCTTGCCGAGCGCGCTCGACTCGATCTGGCGGATGCGCTCCGCGGAGACGCCGTACTTGTCGGCGAGCTCGTGCAGGGTCGCCTTGTCTTCGCTCATCCAGCGGCGCTGCACGATCTCACGGCTGCGTGCATCCAGCTGATCGAGGGCCCCGCGCAGACGATCGGAATCGTCTTCGCTGCTCTCCGCGCTCTCGACCTGCTCGGCCGGATCGGCATCCGGGGCCGGCAGATAGGCGGCCGGGCTGTAGACCTCTTCCTCGTCCGACTCCGGGGTCGGATCGAAGGACATGTCGCGTGCGGCCAGGCGCTTTTCCATCTCGGTGACTTCGGCCGGGGTCACCCCCAGGTCGCGTGCCACCGCCGCGGTCTCCTCTACCGAGAGCCACGTCAGGTTTTTCTTCATCCGGCGCAGGTTGAAGAACAGCTTGCGCTGCGCCTTGGTGGTGGCGATTTTCACCAGCCGCCAGTTGCGCAGCACGTACTCGTGGATCTCCGCGCGGATCCAGTGGACCGCGAAGGACACCAGGCGCACGTTGAGGCTGGGGTCAAAGCGCTTGACCGCCTTCATGAGCCCGACGTTGCCCTCTTGGATCAGATCCCCGACCGGCAATCCGTAGCCGCTGTAGCCGCGCGCGATGTGCACGACAAAACGCAGGTGCGACAGCACCAGCTGGCGCGCGGCGGCCAGGTCTTCATCCTTGCGAAAGCGCTCGGCGAGCTCTCGCTCGTCCTCGCGCGTCAACACCGGAATACGGCTCACCCGCTCGAGGTAGGCGTCCAGGCTCCCCAGCGGACCGGCCAAAGCTTGATCGCCCGTGCGGGCAACCAGTGCAGTTGCAGTCATTGGATCTCCCGTGGAATGGGTCAGCATTCTAGCAGTCACCCTCTTAGAGTGCTAAGAGCCCGGAAAGTTCCCCCGGGACCCCTGAGGCGGGTCTTAACAAACAAGAGCTTGCGCGTGTTCTGAGGGCCGGCGAATCCCCCCTACGAGGGGGGTGCCCGGCCTCATTGGGGGTGCCGGGCGCAGGCTGCAGCGCGGCAACGGTGCCC
>DATHLO010000114.1:0-5342 GCA_035488075.1 Steroidobacteraceae bacterium
AGGTCATCTACGGCGCCGCCTGGGGCGCCGCCGGACGCCCGGCCGCGCCCGCGGTGGCGGGCGAAGCGCACATCGCGCCCGGCTCCATCCGGCGCGCCTCGCGACCATGAGGGGGCGCGGCATTTTCGTGACCGGCACGGATACCGGGGTGGGCAAGACCCTGGTGGCCTGTGGCCTCGTGCGCGGGCTCGCCGCGCTCGGTGCGCGGGTGGCGGTCATGAAGCCGGTCGCCTCGGGCGCGCAACCCACGCGTGCGGGTCTGCGCAACGCCGACGCCCTGGCACTCGCCGCGAGCGCCAATGTGAAGCTGCCCTACGAAACGCTCAACCCCTACTGCTTCGAACCGGCGATTTCGCCGCACATCGCCGCAAAAGAGGCCGGTATCGAGGTAGATATCGGCAAGATAAAGCACATTTACGACACGATAGCGACCGAGGCGGACTGGGTGGTCGTGGAGGGGGCCGGGGGCTGGTTCGCCCCCCTCAACGCCCACCAGAGCATGGCGGATCTCGCCTGGGGGCTGTCCCTTCCGGCGCTGATGGTGGTGGGCGTAAGACTCGGGTGCCTCAATCACGCCCAGCTCACGCGCCTCGCCATCGAGTCGCGCGGCGTCACGTTCGCCGGCTGGATCGCAAGCTGCGGGGACGCACAGCTCGAGCGGCTCGGGGAGAACCTCGCAACGCTTGAGCGGGTGCTCGGTGAGCGTGCACTCGCCGTGGTACCGCATCGCGCTGCAGCCGAGAGCCCGCTGTGCCTCACCGAGTGCGCCGCACGGCTCGCGCAGCGCAGCTTAAGCGTCTGAGCCGCCTTGAATAAAAGTCCTCGCGCGCTACCATCCGGAAGGTGGCGCCGCTGCAAAGATTCTCGATCGAGATCCGCCCGAACTGCTCGCTGAGTGCGCGCGGCGCGGCGCTGTTTTTCTTCAGCGCCTGCCTCGGTCCGCTCCTCATCGCAGGGTTCCTCGCGCTGCGCGGCTTCTGGCCGGTGCTGCCCTTCGCCGGGCTCGAAGTGCTGCTGCTCGGCTGGGCGCTCAGGGTCTGCCTTGAGCGCCGCCATCATCAGCAGTGCGTCACCGTCACCGACGCGGAGGTGAGCATCGAGTCGCGCCGGCGCGGGGCGTGCGAGCAGGTTGTGTTCCCGCGGCATTGGGCGCGAGTTAAACTGCGCCGCCCCGCAGCGCGCTTGCACCCGAGCCGGCTGGTCATCGAGTCGCACGGCCGTCAGTGCGAGCTGGGCAGCTTTCTTACGGAAGAGGAGCGGCGCGGACTGGCGCTGCGCTTGCAGCGCCTGATAGGTCGCCTCAACGAATCGCCCTCCTGGCCGTGAGCCAAAGGCGGGGTGGGGCGGGTACTGCTTTTTTTGATGTAGCGCGGCGGCGGATGCTCCGCACGCGCGCTGTAAGGCACAGGTTCATGATGATTCGTTCAAGACTCACCTCCTACGCGCTCGGTCTCGTGGCCTTCGCGGTCAGCTTCGCGACCTGCGCGGAGGAAGACGGCACGGTATCCGGCTGGGGGCAGCTGAACATGACCCCGGGGGTCACGGAGATCAGCCGCAATATCTATCACCTGCACATGAAGATCTTCTGGATCTGCGTGGTGATCGCCGTCGTGGTGTTCGGCATCATGATCTGGTCACTCATCAATTTCCGTAAGTCCCGGGGCGCGATCCCGGATGTCACGCTGGTGCACAACACCAAGGTCGAGTTCATCTGGACCGTGGTGCCGGTGGCGATCCTGGTCGCGATGGCGGTGCCGGCGGCGCGCACGCTGGTGGAAATCGAGGACACGAGCAAGAGCGAGCTCACCATCAAGGTCACCGGCTTTCAGTGGGGCTGGAACTACGACTACCTCGATGAAGGGGTCTCCTACTACTCGCATCTGGACCGCGCCAGCAACCGCGCGCGCGAGCTCGGCTCGGGGATCGATCCAAATGCGGTCGCGCATTACCTGCTGAACGTCGATCAGCCCTTCGTGGTGCCGGTCGACACCAAGGTGCGCCTGCTCATCACCGGGGCGGACGTGATCCATTCCTGGTGGGTGCCGGCGTTCGGGGTCAAGAAGGACGCCATCCCGGGCTTCATCAACGAGGCTTGGTTCAAGGTCGACGCGGACAAGCCGGGCCTCTACCGCGGTCAGTGCGCGGAGCTGTGCGGTCGCGATCACGGCTTCATGCCCATCGTCGTGGACGTGCGCTCCAAGGCAGACTTCGCCGCGTGGCTGAAGCAGCAGGCGGCGGCGCAGAAGCAGGCCGCCGCACCGGTAGCGCCCGCGGCCGCCCCGAGCGCGAGCGCGGCCACCACCGCGCCCTAGACACCTTCATTCTTACGTAAGAGAAGCACCCATGGCCGAAGCGCACGCACACGACGCCACGCACGAGGATCACGACCACAAGCCGCATGGCTGGCGCCGCTGGGTCCTCGCCACCAATCACAAGGACATCGGCACGATGTACCTGATCTTCGCCTGCACGATGTTCTTCGTCGGCGGGTCGATGGCGATGGTGATCCGCCTGGAGCTGTTCAAGCCCGGCATGCAGTTCGTGGATCCGCAGCTGTTTAACTCCCTGACCACCATGCACGCGCTGATCATGATCTTCGGGGCGATCATGCCGGCGTGGGTCGGGCTCGCCAACTGGATGATCCCGATGCAGGTCGGGGCCCCGGACATGGCGCTGCCGCGCCTGAACAACTTCAGCTTCTGGATCCTGCCGTTCGCCTTCACGCTGCTGCTGTCGTCGCTGTTCGTGCCCGGCGGGGCGCCGGCGGGCGGCTGGACCATGTACCCACCGCTGGTGCTGCAGAACGGCGCCTCGTTTCCGATGCTGATCTTCGCCATCCACATGATGGGCGCCTCCTCCATCCTCGGCGCCATCAACGTGGTGGTGACGATCATGAATCTGCGCGCACCGGGCATGACGCTGCTGCGGATGCCGCTCTTCGTGTGGACCTGGCTGATCACCGCGTACCTCTTGATCGCGGTGATGCCGGTGCTCGCGGGCGCGGTGACGATGCTGCTCACGGATCACTTCTTCGGCACCACCTTCTTCACCGCCGCCGGCGGCGGCGACCCGGTGATGTTCCAGCACATCTTCTGGTTCTTCGGGCACCCGGAGGTCTACATCCTCATCCTGCCCGCCTTCGGCATCGTCTCCGAGATCATCCCCACCTTCTCGCGTAAGCCCCTGTTCGGCTACGAGGCGATGGTGTACGCGGTGGCCTCGATCGCGTTCCTCTCCTTCATCGTGTGGGCGCACCACATGTTCACCGTCGGCATGCCGCTCGCCGCGCAGCTGTTCTTCATGCTCTCGACCATGCTGATCGCGGTGCCGACGGGGGTGAAGGTGTTCAACTGGACCGCGACCATGTGGAAGGGCTCGCTGTCGTTCGAGCCGCCCATGCTGTTCGCGCTCGCCTTCCTGTTCCTGTTCTCGATCGGCGGCTTCTCCGGACTGATGCTGGCGATCGTACCTGCGGATTACCAGTACCAGGACACCTACTTCGTGGTCGCGCACTTCCACTACGTGCTCGTGCCGGGCTCGATCTTCGGCATCATGGCCGGGGTCTACTACTGGCTGCCGAAGTGGACCGGGAAGATGTACGACCTGAAGCTCGCCACCTGGCACTTCTGGCTGTCGACGATCTTCGTGAACGTGCTGTTCTTCCCGCAGCACTTCCTCGGCCTGGCCGGCATGCCGCGCCGCATCCCCGACTACGCGGTGCAGTTCACCGACTGGAACATGGTGTCCTCGATCGGCGGCTTCGGCTTCGGGCTCTCGCAGCTGCTGTTTCCCTACATCATCTGGAAGTGCGTGCGCTCGGGCGTGCCGATCGGCAACAAGGCCTGGGAAGGCGCGCATGGGCTTGAGTGGGAGCTGCCCTCGCCGGCGCCGTATCACTCCTGGACCGAGGCCCCCTCGGATGCCCTCATCGCCCGGGCCGCGGCGCACTGATGGCTGCGGTCCTTCCCAGCGATGCTGAGCGCGCGCGCCGCCGGCGCGTGCGTAACAGCGCCATCCTCTGGGCGCTGATCGCCTCCGGCTTCTACCTCAGCTTCATCGTGATGAGCCTGGTGCGCGCCGCCAAATGACCGACCCGCGCCGCGCCAACCTGAGCCTCACCTGGAAGCTGCTCGCGATCGCGCTGGGCAGCTTCGGGTTTGGCTTTGCGCTGGTGCCGCTCTACAACGTGCTGTGCTCGGTCACCGGTTACGGGGATCAGACCAAGCTGCTGCAGAAAGTCGCGGCGATCGAGCATCCGGACGTCAACCGCACCGTCACGGTGGAGTTTCTGGCCGATGTCGCCAGCTCCGGGGAGTGGGAGTTTCGCCCCCTGAAGCGCACCCTCGAGGTGCACCCGGGCGAGCTCTACACCGCCGAGTTCTTCGCCCACAACCTCACCGGGCGCGACACCGTGGCGCAGGCGGTGCCCAACATCGCCCCTTCCGAGGTCGCAGCCTACTTCCACAAGACCGAGTGCTTCTGCTTCTCGCCCCAGCACTTCAAGCTCGATGAGGGGCGCAACATGCCGGTGCGCTTCATCATCGATCCGGCGCTGCCGGCGCACATCGACATGATCACCCTGGCTTACACCTTCTACGACGCCTCCTCGCGCGCGAGCGCGCAACGCTAGTTTTCTAACGTCTGCAGAAAGTCCCCGACATGGCGAACGCACCAACCACCGACCTCAAGCAGTACTACATCCCGCACCAGAGCCCCTGGCCCATCGTGGGCTCGATGGCGCTGTTCACGATCATGCTGGGGGCTATCGCCTACCTGAATGACTGGACCGGCGGCTTAGTGTTCCTGCCCGGCGCGCTGCTGTTCGCGCTCATGTTCTTCGGCTGGTTCTCCGTGGTGATCGATGAGAACCAGCACGGCGTCTACAACCTGCAGGTCGACCGCTCCTTCCGCATGGGAATGATGTGGTTCATCTTCTCCGAGGTGATGTTCTTCGGCGCCTTCTTCGGCGCGCTGTTCTACGCGCGCGTGCTCGCGGTGCCGTGGCTGGGAGGCGAGGGCGTCAAGGTCTTCACCAACTACATCCTCTGGCCGCACTTTGAGAGTACCTGGCCGACGAATGGACCGGCGCACGTCGGCGGGCACGACAACGGCACCTTCAGCACCATCCCCGCGATCGGCATCCCGCTTCTGAACACGGCGATCCTGCTGACGAGCGGTCTCACGGTCACCATCGCGCACCACGCGCTGCAAGCCGGGCAGCGCGTCAAGCTCGGCATCTTCCTCGCGCTCACCTTCCTCCTGGGCTTCACCTTCGTCGGCTTCCAGGCCCACGAGTACGGCGAGGCCTATCGGCAGCTGGGGCTGCGCCTCTCCACCGGCGT